>JAFDTZ010000191.1 GCA_019594305.1 Thermoplasmata archaeon | reverse complement strand
GCGAAGGTCTGAAGTGCGGTGCACGCTAATATTATGTTTATACCCGATCCTCGAATTGCCACTATTATCTCGTTATTATTCGCCCTGTACCACATAGGATTACCGACGTAGTTTATGGGACCGGAAGTAAACGAATACCCCATAAGTTGAAGAACCCAGGCAGTATGGTCTGATACCACTTTGATGAGGGCCCCGGATACCAGAGGTATTCTTTGAACAAAATAATAAATCAACATAGCTATGGATATAGAGCCGGCTAAAAATCTCATAACTTCCGGATCTTCAGCCCACTCTTTAGATAAATTTTCGTTATATGCAAAATAGCCAAAGAGCGGTAATGCTATCACACATAGCGCAGCATTTACATGGTCGGAAATAGAAAGGAAATAAGGTGCTTCAGCTACCCAGAAAAGCCCGAGTAGGATGTATGCCGTTATCCTGGTTTCGTGTTTATATCGTTTCCACAAGTATCCGTAGAGCATCAGTACAATACCGATCCAAAGTAAAATATCCGTGTACCTGAGCAACATCTTTAGACACCTGTTAATACCAACTTAGCTACTACCTTATAGATAAAGATAACGTATAGCCCCGCCCGGATTCGAACCGGGGACTCAGGCTCCAAAGGCCTGAATGATTGACCGCTACACTACGGGGCTTTTGTGCAACAAAACCCCCGAGTATTTGGAATTTAAACTGAAATTCCGAAACACTACGGGGCTAGTGAACGAAGTGAGCTAGTGCCGTAGAAGGAGGAATCTGTGATTCCTGCGCACTACGGGGAATTTGCTCTGCAAATTTCCCGAGTAAGTCAGAAAATTATATTCCTGACAAACTACGGGGCTTTTGTGGAACAAAGCTACATCGCTTTCAACTGGGTTGAGATGGTAGTCTATAATAAATATTTTTCATACGAAAAGAACGATCAACGTGGTTGCGAGAGATTGTACAGCAAAGGTAAGTGCCAGCGTTAATGGTACCATCTGATATATGGTTTCAGCTACCGCGTTTAAGCGGTGAGAACCTATGGGGCCCATGAGTGAAAAATTATTCAACTCTCCGGTAAAAACGCCGGCTCCCACCTGTTCCATGTCTAAAATCGCTTTCTCAGTGACCTCACGAACCCGGTCTTTGATATCATCATGATCCATCACCTTTCCCACCGGGTTATAGTCCTTGGTCAGTGTGTTCACTTCATGGCTGTCTGATGTCATAATTTCTGAGATATCAACTATATCAGATATCTCTTCTTGAATCGACTCTCTCAAACCCTGTACCATATTGTTACCGTCTATAAGAACTAAAGCGTTCTTTTGACCTCCGGCTTCGAAAACGGCCACTTTGATACCTTCGCCGCCTATTCCATTTGCCTTTTCAAAATCCTTATCTGCAGCAGTCCCAAGTTTCATTCCGGTCATCTTCAGTTCTTTAACATCGTTCATCAAATCATTTGTAACGTTGAGCAAGAATTTGTAGCGTCTCGAAGGGTAGTAAAGTTCTAAAGCACCTCTTTGGATGCAGTTATGGGCATCAACAATGGCCGTATTAAGAAATCCTTTATTCTGTGCTTTAAGATTGATAATCTCTCCTACGGGTGCATCTATATCTTCGGTAGGCTGGGGAGAAAAAGAAGCGGTTAAAAATAATCCATCGCCATAGATCTGTGCCCCTCCGGAGATTTGGCGATATGAAGTCAAGAAGGCCGTACCCTTTTTAAAATAAGTTACATCCTTCATCCTTTCTTTTATGTCTTCTGTTAATAACTTGCAGTCATCTTCCTTGATCGGATTTTGTACATGTGTCGACGGGCCGTGAAATGTAAAAGTCATTCCGAACTTATCCTCTAACTCTTTGGATATTATTTCACTCAGCCTGGAGCCGGCTATGCCTTTTATTGGTCCCGGATGCAGGCATGGAACGACGAATAATCCTTTGTATTTTTTCCTGGTTTTGAAGGAAAATACTGTGTATCTGACATCACCTTTGATAGAAGTTTTTTTGAATACATCTTCAAGATGCTTTTCTCCGACTTCTTCGCCCTTGAGTACCTGAAAGGCTATCCTAAGCATGTCCGTCGTAGATATACCAAAGTCTCGAAGAAAGGGTCTGTTTACGATCGCCATGAATATCACGACAGATGTAAGTCCTATAAGCGAGATAACAAAGAAAT
>JAFDTZ010000083.1 GCA_019594305.1 Thermoplasmata archaeon | reverse complement strand
TAATACGTTTGAGGTTGAAATAACTGCTGTGAGATCCGGTTCATTTACAATAAATTTCAAGGGTTTCTGTTCAGACGGTGAAGAAACACGATATGATGAATCTAGCATCAATATACGAGCAATTAAACCGGCGAGGGTGCAGGTCAATCTCAACAATCCCTCCGAATTCGAACTCAATAATATTACCGTAGGTGTATTTGTAGATGGAACATTAAAGGGAACACAGTTGGTCCCCAGTCTCGGACCAAACGAAACAAAGAGCTTGACTGTTAACTGGTCTAAAGAAGGACTATCTTCAGGTGAGCATACCCTCGAAGTATGGGTGGATTACGGATACATCGAGTCGACCTCTTTTATCAAAGATGAATTGTTGATATCGAGATCCTTCTTTATAGGTGATGATGATTCTCTTATGAGATATGCTTTGCCTATCAGCCTGGCGGTTGTAGGTGGTCTTGTAGCAGTATACTACTTTATGCGTAAAAAGAGAAAAAGACGTCGACCGTGGTAGAGCCGAAAAACACTTTACCTATTTTTTTATACTAATGGTATGACTAAAGGAATGCTTGAAGAACGAAGGGTGCTTGTAACCGGTGCTTCTCGAGGGATCGGTAAAGGTATAGCTTTGAAATTTGCTTCCGAGGGAGCACTGATAGGTATAAATTATCTCAAAAGCGAACAGACCGCAAAGTGTGTGCTTGAAGAGATCAATAAACTTTCAGACGGTACATTACTTCAAGGAGATATCGGTGTGGAGAGCGATGCCCGTAGGATAGTGGATGAATTTGTGGATGTTTTTGACGGTATAGATATACTGGTTAACAACGCCGGTATATACATACGTAAAGATTTGGAAGAATCCTCCGTTGAAGATTACGACAGGACCATGGAGGCGAACGTACGAGGTGCCTTCATGCTCAGTAAGTTCGCTTTGCCGTATCTGAAAAAATCTAGTTGTGGTAGGATAATCAATCTGTCGTCACAGCTGGCCTTCAAAGGTTCTACCCACGGTACCGCTTACGTTACCAGCAAAACCGCCTTGATAGGGTTGACAAGGGCACTTGCGTTGGAATTGGCCCCGGAAAGTATAACGGTGAACGCCATCGCTCCGGGCACTATAGATACGGATATCATTGCGGGTTATACGGATGAGCAGCGTAAGGAAAGGGCTGATAGTATACCGATAAAACGAATAGGTACCCCTGAAGATATAGCCAACGCTGCCCTTTTCCTGGCATCGGATATGGGCTCGTATGTTGTAGGTGAAGTACTCGGAGTCAACGGCGGCTCTGCGCTGCACTGAAATGTAAAGCACGGATATCTTCCCCCAAGTATCGCAATATTTGACGATAGCATGCGTAACGAGGTTATTTCTTAGCTTTCCAGTAGTTCCATATCCCTATCTTCCACGGGAACTATGTGCATGAGTTCCCCGTGTTTGTGTATGGCCACGTTTATGTCAAAGGCCTTTTTTATGTTGTTCTTGCTTAGTACGACTTCGGGTTTTCCCTGTTTGTAGACCAGTCCGTCCTTGAGTAGTACGAGACTGTCGCAATACTGTGATGCTATGTTCAGGTCGTGTACCGTCATCAACGCTAACACACCCTTTTCGCGAGTTATCCACTTCACCGCACGCATCAAACCTAACTGGTGTTTTATATCGAGATTGCCGGTGGGCTCGTCAAGGCATAGAACCTTTGGTTCCTGTGCCATGGCTCTGGCGATGAACACCCTCTGCCGCTGTCCGCCACTCAACTCGTGGATATCCCTCAGTGAATACTCGCTTATTTCCATGGTATCCATGGCCCTTGCTACTATCTCCAGATCGTTTTTGGTAGGGGACCAGGTAAGATGAGGTATCCTCCCCATTAGTACTGTGTCGAAAACAGTACTAGGTGTGGTTCTTTCCTGTATCTGAGGGACGTATCCCATCAGGGTGGCGAGTTCTCTTTTTGGTATTGAAGATAGGTTCCTTCCATCCAACGCTACATGTCCGTTATGTACGTCCAGCAGACCACATAAGCACTTGATCAACGTACTTTTACCGGAGCCGTTGGCTCCGATTATACCAACCAGATCACCCTTATGAAAGGATAGTGAAACGCTTCTGAGGGCATCTATCTTGCCGTAGGAGAAGGACATATCCTTTATGCTAATTAAACTCACCAATTATGCCTCCCTTTGAGTATCAGGTATATGAACATGGGTGCCCCCAGGAAGGATGTTAAAATGCCTACGGGAAGTACTATGGGCGAGATCAGCGTTCTTGCTACCGTATCCGATACCAGAAGTAAAAGGGCACCGACGAAACATGACGCTGGAATCAGGAACCGTGCATCATTGCCTATAACCTTGCGAGCCATATGAGGGACGACCAGCCCCACGAAACCGATTATCCCTACGAAGGAAACCACCAGTGCGGTTATCATGGATGCCACTATAAGACCTGTGATCCTGATCCTCTCGGTATTTATACCAAGGGTGCGTGCAACGTTCTCACCACCGTTCATGGCGTTGTATTTCCAACGATTCATGAAAAAATAAACGGAGGCGGCTACGGCTCCGACGCCGATTATCGCTGCCGTGGTCCAGCCCGTTCTTCCCAGGTCTCCGAAGGTCCAGAATATTATCGCCGAAAGCTGCACCTCATCTTGTGCAAAATATCTCAGTGATGTGACTCCTGCGGTAAACAAGGAGCCCATGGCAACTCCAGCAAGAACCAGTGTTTCCGGGGAGGCACCCTTGAACCGGGTTAGAAGTATGGTGACACCGGTAGATATCATTGAGAAACCGAAGGCACACAATGCGATCATGTACGGTATTGTGAAGGTTACCGCGCTGCCGCCGTGGCTGCTTATTCTTCCTGAGCCAAATGCAACTATGGCGAATGCGGCACCGAAGGAGGCAGCGTGAGACACACCCAAGGTCGACGGCGAGGCCAGGGGATTCCGCAGTATATTTTGCATTATCATCCCCGAAACCGCCAAACCGATACCGGCGAAGATGGCCGAAAGTATACGTACCATCCTGATATTCCAGACAACCGTATGCGTTACCCTGGTGCCACGTCCTATCAGTGCCAAAAAGACCTCCTTTAAACTAAGGCCGTAAGAACCCTGGGTCAGGGCTATCATGGCCGTAAGCATAACGAGGACCGAGCAAAGGACGATGAATGATACTTTTTTGGCAGTGTATCTATCGTATTCTGAGAGTGTGTCCGAATGCTTTGAAGTCCCGTTGGACTTTACCATCCTTTTTTTTACTACCGTTAAAAAACTGTTCATAATTCCACTCGACCGAAACCGTAAGCGATACTGGCCATATCCGAGTAAACAGGTGCACCGACCATCTCGCCGTATATGGCATCGGCTTTGTTCACAACATTGATATCCGCGAATTGGTCCGGGTACAATATACTACCAACGTAGTATGCATTGGCCAGCACAGTGGCGTGATTTATATTGTATCTGTTGTAAGGCATCACCGTGTAGATATCTCCGTTTTCAACGGCTTTAAGGATCTGATAGGACTTGTCGTTGGTTATACCCTTCATGACGTTTTCGTAACTGCCCGAGTCAATGAATATAATGTCTGGATCCCATTCGAGCAGCTGTTCCTTATCTATGAACGCGTGTCCCGTGCCGATTTCACCGGCAACGTTCTTGGCATTGGTGTATTCGAAGGGCGGATAACTTGCCCTGGTCGATAAAATATCGTGAGCACCTCTCAGTGCCACGCCTCCGATGTACACGGATGGCTTTTCGGTATCGGGAATATTCTTGGTTCGTTCATGCAGATCTTCAAGAATGTCATCGATGATATCTATGATATCTTCGGCTCTCTCTTCCCTGTCGAGGATCTCGGCCATCAACCTTAGCGATGAATAGAATACGTCCTTTCCTCCATCAAGATCACCCATATCCATGGCTATGACCGGGATACCTGTTTTTGTTTGTAAATTGTCCATGGTCTCTTCCGAGGCCGGGTCCACCTGGGAACATGAATAGAATATCACATCCGGTTCCTGTGCCAGGATCATCTCGGCGTCTCCTCCGTGCCTAGGCCCTATTATGGGAAGTTCTGACAGTCCGGGGTTGGCGAATTGATATGGTGTAAAAGGTGATTTATGTTCGTGTTCCTCAACGCCTACCACCAGGTCCGTTGCATCCAGATAAGATATCATCCTAAGTGCTCCGGAAGCCACACCCAATATTCTCTCTACATTATTGGGAACCGTAACTTCTCGATCCAAAATATCTGTGACAACTATGTGGTCTACGTCGTTATCTTCACCATATATACATCCTGTGTTTAATAGCGATATCAAAAGGACCGCAGCCATAAGTACTGCTGTTTTATTTTTCATTCTTTACCACCTCTGATGTGAATTCCGTGACCGTCGAGTTCAAAATATTCCTCTCCGACGCACACCAAACAGAATATCTTGCCTTCCCTCTTCACCGTACGCGTACTCATGACGTTCTCCCCGCACTTGCTGCAAGTATAACTTTCATGGATCGGTGCATATCTTGGGATATCAACATCGATAAATTCCATATCAAAAAGCAATTCAGGATCAATCGTAATGACCATGTGAGATATCTTCTTTGCTATCTCCAGCATCTTCTTTTTATCTTCTTCAGTGCCCTTTCTTTGCTTAACTACCTTTTCAAATAGTTTACGATATTCCGGAAACTGATCATTCCAGTTTTCAGATACATTTGCTTTTGTAGTTATCCGCAATCCTTTAGCTCCTCTCTTCACAAATGTTGCCGCGGTTTTTCCGAAATCTCTGAATATTAACGAATTATTTCCGAAAGTACACCCGGTTACATACTGAACGCCATCGGAAAAACAGTTGTTGGTTTCTACTATTACAAAGACATCCTCCATACCTTCATGCTCCAATTCTAATTTTTCCAAAGCGATTGCGGAGGCCTTTACACCCAACGCAAGGCCAGGGCAGTAATGTCCGTGTAACCACGATGACGTGTCGAGTAATTCCTGTATCTCGGTTGACATACGCTTCTTGAAATCCACTGTGTATATTAAGTTATTGATAATTCGTGTTACTATAAGCACCATATATTGTTAAACTTCATACTATAATGGGTTGTATAATGTTACGATCTTTTCACCGTTATCATAGATTAAGGTGTTATGTTCTCTATAAATAACATCTTCGATAGATACATCTTAGAAATAGATGTAACTTCGATAATGTTTCCGTAAGGGAAATTTGTCGTCCTTTGCCCCAAAAATTCATAAGGTACATAAGGTCTAAAAAATTCATAATGGTAATACTATGATAGCTGAATTCAACATCATACCCCTTGACAAGGGAGAGAGCTTGAGCGAATATGTGGCAAAGGTAATAGACTTGGTCGATCAAAGCGGATTGGATTACTGCCTGACACCCATGGGGACTATAGTAGAGGGAGATTGGGACGAAGTTATGGCATTGATAGAGGACTGCCATCACCATATGAGGAAGTATTCTCAACGTGTATCTACATCCATCAAGATCGATGATAGAGAAGGTGCGAAAAAGAGGATGGACGGCAAGATAAAATCCGTCGAAAAACGGCTTGGAAGAAGGGTAAAAAAATAGAACTTAAAAATCCATCAATGAACTCTGTGACTTCGTGTCCTCTGCCTTAGAGGATATCCGCTCACCGATACCCGGCAATTTCCTCAACGCTTCAGGTGACGCACCTGCAACATCTTCCGGGGTCTTGTAACCGGCGTTGTAAAGTGTTCTCGCCCTGACACGTCCAATCTGAGGTATCCTCATCAAGGGGATCAGGTCTACATTTATGCCATACTTTATACGTGTGGTGAGTTCCCTCAGACGGATGTATTTTTCAGGGTCGTACATCCTTGCTATCTCAGCAGCGGAATGAATTAGCCATTCGGCCGTCTCAACCCTGTTCCTTATATCTCCCGGTCCTATATCGTAGGTACTAGCGATGGTATCTTCGCTCTCTTCACTTATCCAATCGTTGAGCATCAAAGCCGTCTTGAAGGCGGAAAGGTAGGCTTCCAGATCTCCTTGATCTTCAGGAACATCTTCGAAGAGATCCGCCCGTACATGATCGACCTTTTTCATCAGCTTTCTTATCTCGCTCTTCTTTATGTACAGAGGATACATATCCGGAGTACCCGCTATTATATGAAGGTATGAGATCGGGATTCCCTGTTTTCCACTATCTACGGCCTCCTTTATCTTCAATCCCGATAGAGGGTCGATATAAAGGTCGGATACACGTTTTCCGAAGTCTGTGGCCTTCAATCGATCTTCTTCCTTTTCTATCAAACTACACTCTTCCAGAAGTTCGAGCATCTCGTCTATTTTACCCCATACACCTTCTATTCCACCACATCTTGCAAAAAAAGTACCGGCCATGAATTCGGAAACATCCTCTTTCGAGCGGCAGTGGGATGTGGCTACTAACGCCAGCAAGTGCTTCCTTAGTGAAGGCTCCATGGCCATCCGAGATAGTACCACCTCGCTTTCTCCGAAGATGTATTCATTTATAAGAGCGTTGACCTCCGCCTTTCTCCTAGCTACGAGTATCGCCTCGCCGATATCATCGAATCCCGGCCTTCCGGCACGACCGCACATCTGCTTTATCTCCATTACCTGTATAGGTGCGTTGAAACCGTGCAGAGGATCGTACCGTTTCCAATCCCGTATGATCACACGTCTTGCAGGTAGATTGATACCCGCCGCAAGGGTAGGTGTGGCGACTATCATCTTGATGAGACGGGCTTTGAAGGCCTTTTCCACCAATCGCCGTTGGTAGTTGTTGAGCCCTGCGTTATGAAAAGCAGTTCCCGAAGAGACCAAGGTTGCCAGTTTCTTTCCAACGGATGTGGTTGCTCGATCCTGGATCTCCGATGCTATCGCCCCGAGTTCTTCACACTCGGATTCTGTAAGTAAATTTCTCACACTACCTGCAAGTACCTCACAGGTAGACTCCGTTGACTTACGTGTGGATACGAAGACCAGGCACTGCCCCTTTTCCTTTATGGTCTGCAAGCATAATGCGGATACCGGACTGTCTCCGGGTATACGGATATAATTTCCATCATCGAAGTGTATTCTGTTCTTGAAATACACACCTTCCGATAGTTCAACCGGTCTCCATTGACTTTTATAGTGCTCCGCATCCAGCCATTCGGCTATGGTATCTGAGTTTCTGATAGTTGCAGATAGGGCCACTATTTGAGCTTCCGGATTAACCTGTTTGAGCTTAGAGAGGGTAACTTCCAGCGTGGAGCCTCTGTCCCTATCGTTTATCAGGTGTATCTCATCGGCTATCATAAGGTTCAGATCATGCAGCCAATCTACGTTCTGTCTTAGCAGTGAATCCGCCTTCTCAGATGTTGCGACGATAACGTCGTAATTCTTCAAGTTGGGGTCCGGCCGGTCATAATCGCCCATGGAAACAGCTACTTTAAGGCCCAGGTGTGAAAAGGCCTGAAGTTCCTCTACCTTTTCGGTAGCTAAAGCACGCAGAGGCACGATATACAGTGCCTTACCGCCCTCCTGGATAACCCTCTTTATTATTGCTAGGTACGCCAAGAGCGACTTTCCGCTGGCAGTGGGGAAGGCGAGTACGCAGTTTTTACCGGAAAGTACATCTCCCATACACTCAGCCTGGGGTGGATAGAGTTCTTGGATGCCCCAGCCCTTGATCACTTCCTCGGCACCTTCTGGTATATCGAGCTCTTTTACCTTCATATCCTTCGCGGATATCAGTAGGTGATACTAATAGTTGATGATTCCCAAATGATTTATATCTCCGTACACCTCCGTAGTCGATGCAATACAGTAACAGACACCGTCTAAAGAAAAAAAAATTGCTGAAATATCACGAAGAAATAAAATCTAAGCTTGGAGATGTGCCCTTTAAAACAAACGAGCCTGTAGATATCGCTACTACCCCTTCCGGAAAGGTCCTTTTGGTGGACAACACACCCCTGGCGTGCTTTTTCCATGGCCGAATATTCCCCACCATAGACGGACTGTTGAAAATGAAAGGGGACAAGGCTTATGTGACTGTAGATATGGGAGCCGTCCGCTTCCTTTACAACGGTGCAGACGTGATGGCACCGGGGGTGGTGGATGCGGATGAGGAAATAGAGGAAGGTCAATTGGTCTGGGTGAGAGATCAAAATCACGGAAAACCACTTACCGTAGGGGAGGCTCTTACCGATGGTAAAACGATGATAGGATCCAACGAAGGCAAGGTAGTAAAAAGTTTGCACCACGTTGGAGACGGGATGTATTCCTGATTACAATCTTCTCTTTAACTCATCGATCACTTCAACAGGAGACGGATCCCTACCATAAAGCATAGCTAGATATATACTTACGTAGTCGCCCATATATATCAGGTACAATATTCGAGACAACTGCGTATCACCCTTGGCATGCACCTCCAAAATGTATTCGACGTTGTTCTCAAAGGCAATTTCTTTGGTAAGTTCCAGTCTTAGCTTTATCCTTTCGTCCTCTTTATCGTCCCTTAATAAAATAGGGAGAAACATAGACGAGTTCTTGTCACCTGCCCATCCGACTATTTCGTTATGATTCATCTCCGGAATTTCCCCGTACCATGAGAGTATTTCAGCGTTCTCGTTGAACTGGGTATGCCAGCGGTTGGCTACTGCGTTATATATTGAATGACCGTAGATCACCGGTATCTTACCGTGGATCTGCTTGGCTATACGTTTTGCCTCGTTATCAGCGGAAGGTACGGATGTTTTTATCTCGTCCCTGAGCACCCTCAGCACCTTCAACGAGTCAAGAATCGCTACGTCGGAATCGTAGATCAACATCTCAGATAGTAATGTGAGTACCGGAACGAACATGAAGGCTATAGCCGCCCGGGGATGGTACCCGCTAGCGGCCTTTATGAATACCACGCCCTTGTCTTCACACATGGTCTTCAGATCACCGTTAGAGCTGATAGCTACCACCTTGGCACCCATCTTCATACCTTTCTCAGCGGCACTCAAGGTCTCCTCGGTATTGCCGGAATAGGATACAACGAACAATAATGTGTTCTCTCCGACGAAGGAGGGCAACGAATAATCCTTGTTTACGTAGATGGGCATACTGATCCGATTGGCAAGAAAACTTTGGAGTATGTCACCCACTATACCCGAGCCGCCCATCCCCGTCACAACTATTTCATCCGGTTTGAAGGGAAGCAGGTTCAATTTCAGGCTTTCAAGAACTTCCTCGATCTGTTCCGGAAAGTTTTCCAAGGAATCCAACATGTTGTGGCTGTCCATCTTTTTGAGCGTTTCGAGGTCATCGAGCATAACTATCACTTAGGTTCATAATGAACTGGAGAATATATAGATTGTCCCGATACCGAGAAGAACTTAATAGATACCAACACTACTTTGGTGCCTTACTTTCCTTTGCGGCCGGCATCTTTATCAAAAAGGCTTAAACGTCCGCGAGCATTAGCCTGCCGGAGTGTGTCTTCACCTTCGCGGCGTTTTCCACCGAGGGACCCATCTTGTGTTAATAAGTATAAAACTCCTAGCAAGATCATTATTCCAAGAAAGGCTAAGCAATATAAATCCGCATTGAAGACAAATACCAATACTATCACCACCACGGGAATGGATATCAAAACCGGGATAAATAAACTTCTTTTCTTCTGAGTACCTTCCGTTTCAGCTCGATATTGCCTACGTGGATAGGTCGCACCCTCTATTTCGTTTATATTTTGTAACTGTAACGCTCCGCACCATTTGCAGCGGTCGCTACCGTAATGCAAAGGAGGATTTCGATTAACCTTTCCAAAAACTGGTTTTGAAAGGCAAGAGTAATTTTTGAGCCATATTTGAGCATGTATTGCTCCCTTGTTGCTTTTTT
>JAFDTZ010000009.1 GCA_019594305.1 Thermoplasmata archaeon | reverse complement strand
CCAGATGCCGTTTATCTCCTGCGCATCAGGATACATCTCCTCGTAGTCCGACCAGTAATTACCGAGTGATTCTGATTCGTTGTAGTAATGGTTCATGCCTCTGTTGATCACTTGTTGTCCGTTTTCGATGAAGTCGTTATTGTAGATCATATTGTCTCGTGAAGATGAACCTCCACCGAGTCCTACGTGTATGTTGAAGCCAATATCATTTTCCAATATTGTGTTATTTCTAACTATATTACCTACCGATTCGTAAATGTCGATTCCAAAAACGTCATGACCATATATTCGGTTATCGATTATCGTGTTATGATCACATCGATTAAAAATTATACCTGAAAGCTCGTTGTCATATATGGAATTACCGATGATCGTATTATAACTGGATGGGCCGATAAAAGAAATGCCTGCAATATTTTCTGTTAACAAATTGCCCTTAATAGTAGTATTAAAGCATGTCATGTAGTATATTCCGCGTCCGTTAGATATGAGAATATTATTCTCAATAATCACATCGTTAGAACCTCTTAGAAATATTCCCATCTCGTCGACTCCACTAACAGTAATATTCCTGATGGTTCCATTAGCGACACTACGTAAATATATGCCATTATTCCCACCTTCGATCATATTTCCCTTAACAATAAAATACACCTCTGTATCAGTAATATAAATCGAGCTTTCATCTCCACCATCTATCCTATAACCTTCGATCACGTATGGATTCTCCTCGCTTCCGTCTCCCGGCCAGCCTTCCGCTGCCGCTTGGGTAGCAAAGTCTTCGTTTCCATCTATGTAAATCGGGCCTCGTTCCTCGTAATCGTTCTCTAGTAGACCATGATCTGTGTGTGAAACCGCCGCCGGTGCAACTATCAACAGTGATACGACTATCAGGCTGATAGCAAATCGTGTTTTATTTTTTAAATCTGTCATACGTATCCACCTCGTCTATCGTTTTGCTCTTTAAAACGTTTATTGAGCCTTCCATAAAAAATGAAAGGGGAATAGGTTTTTGTGTTTAAATTTGCGTGCAAAATATGTTTTCGGTGGATTAATATCAACTTCAATTAGAATTATGGTTTATATTTAGGCACGATTTCTGTACAGTTCGGGATCGATCACCGCCACCATACTTTTCGTGTCGAGTGCACCACCAAAAAAGGAGTCTATACGCTGAACACCTGCTTCGGGATCCAGCATTAATTCGTTGTAACCTACGTAGAGAACATCCATTGTAGGGTGGTTTTCCACATGATCCCTGACCATGTTCCTATACGTGATGAACATGTCCTTCAACTCCGCATCCGAGATCTCGTCGGGGTCCTTACCTCGTCGGATCAGCATCTTGCGCTGCGAGACCAACATTTCATCAAGATTTCGCTCCATGAATATCACCTTGTAGTGGTATGTTTCCGGCAGGTGCTTAACAAGTTCGGCTAGTACTTTGACGGCCTTGCCTTCGGCAAGGGGTACCCAGTCGGTATCGTCAGGTAACTTTTTTACACGCTCGTACTCATAATACCCCTTGGGATTATCCTCGTTTGCCTTGCGGACTTTATCGGTTAAAGGGGGTATACCACCGACTTCCAGCATCTTCATCATCATGGATGTACCCGAGCGAGGCAGTCCGGTGACGACGGTGATGGTGTCTTTGTCCATGATAGGAAAATAGTGTGATTGTTTATAGGTTTTTCCGGCGTGTCTTACCGATAATATATTCGATGAATTCCGACTTGGATTCGGTGTAGACCTTTCTGTTACCGGACAGCTTTCTCCAAAGGCGGAGTTTTAGTTTACCGTATTCCCGGGCCAGGGAGGGCTCTTCCCTTAGTGTATCTCTGAACAGAAGATGTTCCCTGTAGAGTGGACTATCTTTTTCAAACATGTGTATATGGTGTGTTCTGTTGTCCGGAGGGCCTTTAACAAAGTAAAACCTACCTTCGATGCCCTGCTCTCCTCGGTATTGATAACCGCATCTCTCCACCACATCAATATGTCGCTCCGGGTCCGGGACAGAGATGGCCATATCGATCATGGGTTTAGCCGGCAGATCCGGTACGGAGGTACTTCCGATATGTTCTATCTCTGGGTCCGGTAGTACCTTTATGAGCTCTTCTCGGGCGTTAATAAATTCCCGCTGCCACAACGGTGTGGGAGGCATAAGTGAGATGGTGTTGTTGGGAAGCCCTAATAGACTCTCTTGAGTAAACAGACTCGGGAGATATTCCGGTCTCATAAATACGTGGAAGTAATAATCATAAACCAGTAAAACTTTCTGCGGAGGAAGCCACCTGTACTGGAACACCAGACCTTCGTCTTCACCGTCTCCGGTAACTGTGTGCTCCCATTCTTCCGGTGCAATTTCGGTACGACACACAAAAAAATGGCCGAGAAATTCTTCTTTGCCCTCTGCATCTGAAAGAAACGCCTCCCCGAGCTTTTCTATATCGTAAAATTCCGTTAGACCGGACTCTTCAAAAACCTCCCTTTTCATGCCTTCATAAGGCGATTCCCCTTCCTCCAAAGTCCCGCCCGGTACCTGCATGGGAACCTCCGGATATCCTTTGTGGGTGAAGGCCAGTAAAGTATCAGTGTTTTCATGGGATTTAAGT
The DNA here is from genome assembly GCA_019594305.1 of Thermoplasmata archaeon. Taxonomy (GTDB): domain Archaea; phylum Thermoplasmatota; class Thermoplasmata; order Halarchaeoplasmatales; family Halarchaeoplasmataceae; genus Haladaptatiplasma. The sequence continues at coordinate 23,436 of JAFDTZ010000009.1, read as the reverse complement.
ATGTAGGCGTATACCTTCTCTACCATAGGATGATACATCCGGCGGCGTTGGTTTAAAAATTTTCCATAAGCGAAAGAGATAAATACCCAAGTTCGTTTGATTTAATTAAAGTAAATTAGAGTTGATCGAGATGAAGAAGGCATTATGCGTAACGATGTTGATACTGTTGATCTTCGCGTCCGTAACAGCTGTTGTCGAAGCGGAGACAGAACAAGAGATAATCGTGGTAGATGCAAGGGGTAAAAGCATCACCTTCGATGCGCCGCCGGAGAGGATAGTTTCTTTCATGGCGTCCAATACCGAGATACTGTTCCATCTGGGCCTGGGCGACAGGGTGGTCGCCGTGGACGATTTCAGCGATCATCCCGCGGAAGTCCAGGGACTGCCGAAGGTGGGGGACGCCTTGCGTGTTAACTACGAATTGATAGTCAACATGTCGGCGGATGTGGTGGTCACCGCAGCATACAACACAGATATGATCGATTACTTAGAGGGAATAGACCAACAGGTAGTCGCTACAGGAGCCACAACTGTAGAGGATGTTTACAGCGATATGGAACTCCTGGGAGAGATGTGCGGTATCGGTACGGAGGCAAAAGATATGACCGATGCTATGAGAGGCAAGATGGACAAGATAACAGAGGAGACCATGGGATTATCGGAACAAGACAGACCAAACGTTCTCTATGTCATCGACACATTTCAGGGGATATGGACCACCGGCGGTGAAACATTCCAGAATACGCTGCTCACCAACGCCGGCGGTAACAATATCGCTTCGGAAAAAACCGGTTGGATCTCTCTCTCCGAAGAGGAGATACTGGCGGCCGATCCCGAAGTGATAATTGCAACGGAGACGGTAAAAAACGACTTGAACGAGATAGTGAAAAAGGATTCGTGGAGTGAGATCAGGGCCGTGAAGAACGAAAACGTGTTCTACGTGGACGATAACATAATGTCCAGGCCCGGGCCACGGGTAGTAGAGGCGCAAGAAACTCTGGTAGGTATAATCACGGGAGTGATACCTGAGGAAGATACCAGGGAAGAAATTCCAGCGGTCAGCGGTCTTACCGTGCTAACAACCATGGCCGCCGTTGCTATATACACGGAGAGAAGACGTAGAAAATGAAACGATCATTCAGAAAACGGTCGGTAACTACCTTCGTACTATTGTCCCTGATACTCTTCGTAACGGTGATGGCATCGGCCCTGGTGGGCTCCCCGGGAGTAGACATCTCCTTCGCCAGAGTCATGGGCATAATAATATCAGGATTACCAGGAGTCGGAAAAATGCTGCCGGACTATTCCGGAACAGATGTGATCATCATCCGACAGATCCGATTACCGCGTATCCTGCTGGGTGTTGTAGCGGGAATAGCACTCTCCGTCTCGGGTACGTCCATGCAGGGAATATTCAAAAATCCCATGGCATCCCCGTTTATATTGGGAATTTCCGCCGGAGCCGCGTTCGGTGCGGCGGTATCGGTTACACTGGGACTAGGGATGTACGTACTGCCGGCGGTGGCCTTCGCCTCGGCCATGGGTACCGGCCTGATGGTCTTCGGTCTGGGTAGGATCCATGGCAAAACCGATGTGGCTACACTTCTATTGGCTGGCTTGGCGGTCAACTTTCTGATGCAATCACTGACCGCATACCTGATATATCTGAGTCCGCCGGAAAAACGAACCAGTATAATATTCTGGATGTGGGGCAGTTTTAACGGTACGGTATGGAAAGAATTCTGGATCGTACTGCCGGTGGTGGTCGCAGGAATATTAATCGTATATGTATTCTCCAGGGAGCTCAACGTGCTCCAGCTGGGTGACGAGAGCGCCTTATACCTCGGGGTGGAGGTGGAGAAGACGAAGATGATTCTCCTGGGGGCGGCGAGCTTGCTGGCCGCAGTGGTGGTTTCCTTCACCGGTATAATCGGATTCGTGGGATTGATCATACCCCACGCCACAAGGATCATCACCGGGCCGGACCACAAGAAGCTGATACCGGCGGCGGCGGTGATCGGTGGTATTTTTATGGTTCTATGCGACACCATCTCCCGGGCCAGCGGAGAGATCCCCATCGGGATAATCACCGGGCTGTTCGGCGCCCCTTTCTTCATATATCTTTTGTTAAGGAGCAAGGGGGAGACGGGATGGTAAATCTAGAAATAAAAAAGATGTACGCCGGATACGGCCGGAAACACGTATTGAAGAACATAAATATGAACGTGGAACACGGTGATCTTCTGGGGGTTATCGGCCCCAACGGATGCGGTAAAAGTACTTTGATCCGGGCCATAACAGGTGTTGTAAATTCTATTCGAGGAGACATACTTCTAGATGGCCGCTCAGTAAGAGAGATGGGCAGGAAGGATATTGCTAAAAAGGCAGCTGTAGTGCCCCAGAATACCTTTATCGGGTTTCCGTTCACCGCCTGGGAGGTGGTACTCATGGGTAGGAATCCCTACACCGGTAGATTTGAAAGTTTGAAAGAGGAGGATTATGAACGTGCACATCGGGCAGTAAAGATCACGGGCATCGAAAAGCTGAAGGAAAGAAGGGTTAACACCCTGTCCGGCGGAGAGCTGCAGAGAGTCGTCATCGCCAGGGCCATAGCTCAGGACCCTAAACTACTGCTGTTGGACGAGGCGACCGCGCATCTTGATATAGGCCACAAGATAGAGGCCATGGACATGATCAAGAAGATGAACCGGGAAGAAGAAGTTACTGTGGTATCGGTACATCACAATCTCGATATCGCAGCCAGGTACTGCGACCGCTTGGTGCTCGTAGATAACGGCAGGATACGGACCATTGGTGAGCCGGAAGAAGTGCTCACCCCGGGACATCTGAGAGCGGTATACGGTATAGAAGCGGAGGTGCACGAGAACCCCTGGGACGGTACTTTGTACATAAGCCCCATAGATCGTAAGGAGATAGATAGGACCTACAAGAAGATGATTCATGTTATCTGCGGCGGTGGAACCGGAAGAAAACTACTGAAGACCCTTGTGGACAAGGGATACGGAGTAAGCGCTGGGGTGCTAAATGCCATGGACACAGACATGGAGCGGGCGGAGTTTCTGGATATAGATGTAGTAGCCGAAGCGCCCTTTTCACCCATAGGTAAGGAAAGGGAAAGGGATAATCTGAGGAAGATCGAAGAGGCCGAAACCGTGATACTAACGGATTTTCCCGTGGGACCGGGGAATCTGATCAATCTGACCGCTGCCCTGGAGGCGCTTAGGATGGGGAAACGTGTAATTCTGATAGAGAAGAAAGGCATCGAAGTTAGAGATCATACCGGGGGTGAGGCAACTGGCTTGTATAAAAAAATGGTTGAAAATGGAGTCGTTGTTGTAACTTCGGTAAAGGAAGTTGTGGGTATGATCGCATAATCCCAACAATTATATACTACCCTAATTAATGTGGCATACAAGTATCCCAGTGCGGGATACGGAATATAAAGTAAAGAATAGAGGTGTAAAGTATATGGGAATAGGATTCGGCGTCGCACCCCCTGTAAAGGAAGGGGAGACGTATGACGTCAAAATTGAAGACATAGGCAAGGAAGGCGACGGTGTCGCCAAGGTAAACAACTTCGTCGTTTTCATACCGAACACCAAGGTTGGTGACGAAGTAGAGATCAAGGTAACCAAGGTCCTTAGGACGTTGGCGTTCGGAGAAGTGGTGGACGATTCCGCTTCTGATGAAGAAGAGGAAATCGAGGAAGAAGAGATAGAGGAGGAAGAAGAGGAGATAGAAGCTATCGAACTAGAATAGATAATACCACTGACTGCCGTTTATAAAATCCCTTCCAAACCTTTTTATCTTATCATCGACTGTATATAGCACATGGACAAGGCCTTTCTAAACGTTTTCGGACATACAGCCATAGATGTGATTCTTAAGGTGAGAAAACTTCCGTCGGGTAATGGGTCCGTCGCCGTAGAAGAGAAAAAGATTAGATACGGAGGCACCGGGGCGAATATGGCTAAGGCCGCCTCAGACTTGGATGTTCCTACCAGGCTGATTTCATTCGTCGGTGATGATTTTCCCGAAGACTACAAACAACACCTGTACGGATGTGGCGTTGACATTAGACATCTCCTTGAATTAGAGGGAAAAAGAACACCTACTTGTTGGATAGTAACGGATAAAGACGAGGATCAGATGGCTTTCATAGACCAGGGTGCTATGGAAGGAGCCGGAGATTATGATATTACAGATTCGATACTAGAGGATTGTAGATTTATTCATGTGGGAACCGGAGACCCGACATTTTACGAAAAGGTAATCATGAAGGCAAAAAACAATAATATCCCCATCGGATTCGATCCGGCCCAGGAACTGAAGTACTTGTATACCCCTGAAAAATTCATCAGAATTCTCAAAAGATGTGATATATTCTTCTGTAACCGAAGTGAATTTGAAATCGCCCTTGAGTATGCTTCCGGAACTACTTCCGATGACTTGCTCGCACATGTGAAAACCGTCATTAAGACCATGGGAAAGGAGGGAAGTGTGCTGTACACCCGTGACGATACGATAGAGATACCATCGTTTAAACCCTCTAAAATAGTCGACCCCACAGGTTCGGGTGATGCATACCGTGCGGGATTTTACGGTGGGCTGAGAAGAGGGTTTAGCCTGGAAGATTGCTGCCTCGCCGGTTCTTCCCGGGCAAGTTTTACTCTTGAATTTCACGGCCCTCAAGAAGGACATATCACATGGGAGGATGTAGTGAGAAGGATGGAAGATAATAAGGGCAACTAATTAATATGCATAAAGACATATCATGTTGAAAAGTAGGTGCAAGAAGTGATAGGAAAAGACGACCTCATATCAAGCCTGGAAAAGATGAGCCGCGAGCGGTTTCATCGATTATGTTTGGAACTGCTCGAGAATATGGGATTTAAAATATTCTCCGTTCGAAGTATAGGGGGTGATTTTGAGGCGGAGGCGGAGCTCGAGAAAAAAGACGAAAGATCGGTAGATTATGTCGTTCGGATCACGAGATCCGGGGGGAGGCCTGAAAAGGAGATCGGTGCTTTGCAGAAGGTCCTGGGCCCCGATGTCAGAGGACTTTACATAACCACATCTATAATGGATGAAGAACTGAAAGAGAACGAATATATCGAGATCGCCGGGCCGGAGGAGATGTACGAACTGATGGAAAAATACGGTGTTCTTGTAGAATTTGACGAATATAAAGAGGACGAAAGGGCATTACCAAGTGCATCCGAATTGAACAGATTGATCGAATGGGGTGACGAATTCAGGAATAAACACAACTACCACAAAGCCATAGAATACTACGATAAAGCAATAACTCTGAAACCCGAGTCGTTAAAACCACGGGTCAAGAAGGGCGAGGTACTTCTCGAATACGGCGAGCCTCAAAAGGCGTCCGAAGTTATACTCACCATCCTGAAGACGGGAAAGGAATCATCGGATGCGTGGACAACTTTAGGTAAGATATTCCATGCCCTCGATAAATATGAGGATGAGATAGAGGCTTACGAGAGGGCTTTGGACATAAACGAGGATAACACCGAGGCCTGGAATCTAAAAGGGGCGGCCCTTTACGAAGGCGGGCTCTATGACGAAGCGGAACTTTGCTTCGACAGGGTTCTCGAAGTAGAACCCAAGGATCACCGCGCATGGAACAATAAAGGACTATGCTTGATGAAAAAGGGTGACCTCCATAACGCTCAGAACGCAATAAACAACGCCCTTACAATTAAACCGGACCATATGGATTCTCTTATTAACAAAGCATTGGTGCTAGAAAAACAGAATAAGATACAGAAAGCACTACAAGTGATTGATGTTTTGATCACTCTGAGACCAGAAGAGGCAAAATTCCATTACATAAAAGGTGCGTATCTGAAAGCTTGTAATGATATTGACGAAGCCTACAGATCAGTAAAAAAGGCTTTACGATTGGAACCCGGGTTCTCAAAGGCCGTCGACCTCAAGATACAGTTAGAAGATCATTTTGAAAAGATGAGGATGGAATACGGTAAAGATAAATCCGGACCTAGAACTGGTATCGGCAGAGACGAATTGGAGGAAGACAAGGAATATCTTATACGAAAAATTTCTGAGATTGAAAGAGATATTGAGGATCTAAAGGCCTTGAAGGGGAGATTTGAAGAGGGGGCGGGAGCGGAAAGAGGCATATCGACGACAGAAACCGAAAGTAAGGATAAAGAGATACGGGTATTGAAGGATGAAAAGAAAAAATTGATCGATGATTTAAAACGACGTAAGAACGAACTGGATGAACTTAAAGGGATGAAAGAGGATCTGGAAGTGGAATTAAAAGATTTGAAAGGAGAAGAACCGGAAACCAAAGATTATTCTGAAAAGATAGAAGAAAGAGAAAGGGATTTAGATCTCCTTCGTGAAGAAAAAACAAGATTGATAGGTAAGCTGAATGAGAGCGCTTCGGATATAACTCAATTAAAGGAAAAGATAGATGCTTTAGAGAAGGGGGCATCCCTGGGGACTGAAGAAGAAACAAAAAAGATTATTTCGGAAATCGAGGAGAAAGAAGAACAAATAAACGAGCTATTAAAGGATAAGGATTCGTTATATGGTGAACTGGAAGGACAGGAGGCCGTCGTAGAAAAGCTAAGGAGTGAAAGAGATAGACTTCGACAGGAAGTTGATAAGCACCGGCAGGAAAGGGAAGCGGAAGAGCTTCAGCGTAGGGAAACCCACGTAAGGTTGAAAAAGATGAGGGAACAGGAAGCAAAGGAAAACATTAGAATGATTTCAAGGGTGACCGCATTGCTCCTGAAGATGGGAGACCATGAAAAGGTGTTGGACATTGCATCCAATATAGGTGGCGACAGACTCCAGAATATTCGCGGGTGTGCTTTATACGAGAAAGGAGACATGGGGAATGCCGGAAATTGTTTTAAGAAATCCGCCCACCCCCTCAGCAAGTTAAACCATGAAAACGTTTTTTTCGCCTCGAAACAGTACCACAAGAGCTCGGAAGTGCTAGAAGAGAGAGAAGATGAATATAAACATTTAAGTGTTTACTGGGAAAGGAGAGGAGAAAGTTCGAGACGTTTGAAGAATTATGGTAAGGCTTTGAAGGCTTATGAACATGCCGAAGAGATGACCGGAGACCGGATGGTGGATTTTATACTGGCCAAGATAAGATGCAGAGCCGAGATAGAAGGAGTTGAAAGTGGCATCGACGACCTTAAAAAATTGGTTAAAATACAAAAAGTGGAATCCGTTTTGAATCTTTTAGGCGCTTACTGGTACATGGAAAGAGATTATGATTCGGCTGAAAAATTGTTCGAAAAGAGGGAGAATAGTGCGGTAAAATTCAATAACCTTGGATGCACATGGTATCAACTTGAGAAGTACGACGATGCGATATCTAACCTGGGGATGGCTGCTGAATTAGAAGAGGATAACACCATATACCTGAATAATCTGGGATTCTGCCAGCTTACACTGGACTTGGTCGGCGAAGCCATGGATAATTTTTCAAAGGCGGTTACGCAAGACAAGAACGACCCGGTGGGATGGTACAACATGGGTGTCGCCATGAAAAGACTTGGTGAGAAAGGGTGGAAAGAGAAAATGGATAGATCCCTTCGATTAGCTCCGAATTTCAAAGAAGCTGAGAGGATGCTTAAACAGTAAGAGGGTTTGCCTCCGAAGCGGCCTTTATTTTTGCCGTTATATCCGTGTTCTAACGATGTAATAGACTACTTTTGCGAAAAGGATGGTTCCCGCGATGGGCATGGATATGAATGCTATCGTGGCCAAAAAAGTTACCCCGGGATGTATGATAGGATAAGGTATCGACAACACCACTATAAGAAACCATGATAACATAATATCCTTTTTTGTGAATATCTTATTCGCTCTTTTCCGGTAAGGTCGATCCCTTACGTAAATTTGTCTTGGAAATGTCATCTTATCGACATTTATCTGCGGATAACACCATAATAAAAATATCAGTACGAAATAGGAAAGAACGTACAATAAAATCCCCCATATGTTCGGGTAGGGATGAACGGTATCCATAATGAACCACATCGGTATGTACAGCCCTAATATCATCTAGATCAATAATACGGAAAATCTCTTTTTACCCAGTTCGAATTTTCGGATGTCATGAAGACATGAACATTTTCGAGAGATGAGGTAGGCCGTTATAACTATGATTGATGTGCCGAGAACGGCTGTCGCTATGAGGATCGGATCGTAATTTAAACTTAGGGCCAGGAAGAAGGACCCATCAATGCTAATAACGCGAATATGACCTTGTTTTTTCTTGTCTTTCTCAACCTGGGGGTATGGGACGGGAACATTCCCGTGGCGTTCTCTCCGCCTTTCAATATGAACACATCATACACTAGTATAGGTATAATGAAGGCGAAAATGGGATGCCAGAAGAAAATCAGTGTAAGGTACTCCAATGTCGCTATTCCTCCGAGACCACCTATGGTACCGAATATGGGACCTTCCGAATTCGGGTACCCGAACCATAGGACCCTGGTGACCAATCCTTCGTACAAACCGAATAATGCTCCGAAGAGGTAAAGATGTCCGATGGTGGTCCTTTTAGTCTTTATTGCGATGTTAAGAAAGAAGAGGATATGGGACATGTAGAGGGGGAATGTTATGATCCAACCCCAGGCTTCTAAAAACCAAAGGGGTGATGAACCGGAGTAAACCTCTGCGAAGAACATACTCAATGATCCCAGTAGAAAGACGTTGATCGCATTGGAGGGACTCCATCTTTTATCTACCTTCGCCATTTACTCCACCGTACAATTACACTTTAGTCTATGCGGCTGCCGGGATTCACACCTCAATGCCTCACTTCGTTCGCCATTCAGACTGCTCGCATGATAGGTAAACAATCATGCTCACGAACCCGAGAGTCGTATACATTGAACGTTGTTATCCTATGCGGCTGCCGGGATTCGAACCCGAGTAGCAAGCTTGGGAAGCTTGAGTCTTACCAGGCTAGACCACAGCCGCCGGGGGAGACCCCTTTATTTCCTGTGGAAACTTGCCCGGAGATGGGTCAACGCTTGATATTGTATTCCCTCTCCTTTTCTATTACCTTCTCTTCATATTCCTTGCCTAAAAAAAGTGCCAGGGTTTCAATCTCAGCGATGTTCCTTCGGAACTTGCTTTTACTGGATGACTCGATAAGTTCATTGAACTTTTTGATCTTTCGATATCTGTCAAATAAATACCAGCCGAATACAAGGACTGCAAAGGCACCCAATAATAAAAACCAGTAAGTCCAACCACCGAAACTGGACGTAAAGTCTGTAACCGATTCAGGCATATAATTAGATAATACAACGTCCAACAGCCCTATCACTAGTAGAATCAGCCCTACGATGAATACTAATATAGAAAGTATCGCTTGGTGTTTTATCAGATATCTTTGTATTGACATATTACCCCTAAGATTTTCCTTATACATATATTTTTTTCGATGATTGCACATCCTTTTTACGTATTAATGATCATGTAGATTGGAGAAAGCTCTCTCTACCACTTCGCTCAGTGCGGGATGTATATGCATACCCCGGTATATAGGTATCATGTTCTCAGAACTAGTGTACATGAGATTCACTATCTCTTGTATTAATATAGAGGCATGCGGTCCTATAATGTGTGCACCCAGGATCCGGTAAGTTTTTTTCTCTACTATTACCTTTATAAAGTAGTTCTTAGCCTCCATGGCACTACCCTTTCCAGTATCTTCGTATTTATAGTTTCCAACGAGAATATCGGTTTGTCGTCTCGCTTCCTCCTCTCTCATACCGACCGATGCTATTTCGGGATAAGTAAATATCGCATGCGGTATAGCATGATAGTCCGCTTCAACCTTTTTATTTTCACCGAACACATTTCGATAAACAACTTCCGCTTCATGATTTGCAACATGTTTAAACATGTGTTTACCGGTAGCGTCACCTAATGCCCATATCCTAGGTTTGCTTGTTTCCATATACTTGTTGACCTTTATCCAACCTTTTCGATCTACTCTTACGCCGGTTTTTTCAGGTTGTAATATATCGGAGTTAGATTTCCGCCCCGTCGCTATCAAGATATCTTGGGCCGCCAACCGTATAGTTTCATCATTACGTCCTACCGCATTTACTACCTTTTCATTACCTTTTTTCTCTAGGGAAACGACTTCATACCCTGTATATATTTTCATATCTCTGGATAATTCGTGTTTCAATAATGATGATATATTACCTTCTTCTCCTGGAACTAACTGCGGGTTTCTGCCAATTATAGTTACATCCGAACCCATCTTCGAGAGAAAAAATCCATATTCGGCAGCGATATAACCTCCACCTATTATGATCATACTTATCGGTAGTTTCTTCAGTTTAAGGAACGATTCACTGGTTAGATAATCTATCTCTTTAAGTCCTTTTATAGGTGGGATCAATGGTCTCGATCCCGAACATAGAATGAACTTTTCACCATGTATGGTACTGCTACCTACCTTCATGGTATAATCGTCCACAAATTTTCCCGTAGTATTATAAAAATCAATGTGTCTGTTCTTTTCAAGGCCATTCTTTATCCCGCTTACATCTTCACCGATCTTTTTTCTCATCCTTTTCATTATATAGGTAAAATCAATGTTTTCTATCTTTGCATCTATACCAAATTTTTTAGCATTTTCTATATAAGACACCATCTCTGCAGGATACAATATCAATTTCGAAGGTATACAACCTCTCGTCAAACATATGCCACCTGGTGTATCCTTCTCTACCACAGCGATCCTTAAGGAATTTTCTCCCTTATCTAAAAGACCGGATATGATTCCCATTGCAGAACCGGTTCCGATAGCTACTACATCATATTCTTTCATTATATAGTTATCAACAGGTTGTTTTAAAAAGCTTACTCCGACTACTTATGGAAATCTTTTATACTTAGTATCGATAACAGTTAATATGAACGAAACACCCTTGTATAACAGTCATGTAAAGTCCGAAGCGAAAATGGTAAACTTCGGAGGATGGGATATGCCTCTGGTTTTTTCCTCAATTAACAAGGAACATTCTGCTGTACGTAACAACATTGGAATTTTTGATGTGTCACACATGGGAGAGATCTATATGGAAGGTGAAGGCGCGATCGAATTCATCAGTGAACACTGCACGATGGACATAACTGAATCAAAGATAAATCAGCTAAAATATGCTCATATATTGAACGAAAACGGGGGTATATTGGATGATACTATCGTAACTCGCTTGTCTGAAAATGGCTGTTATATCGTACCTAATGCCGGCCGTACACCCGTTATATACGATTGGTTAAGTGGTAGAGGCGGAGAAAAATATATGAAGAATATCACCAAGGAGACCGTAATGATCGCAGTCCAAGGACCGAATGCTGCCGGTATGATGGATGAAATGTTGGATGAAAAGGTATCTGATATACAATTTTTTAACGCACGTGCCGTAGATTTAAATAAAGACGTTTTAGATGTCTTTAATGACAAATGGCCATTGGCAGAAACCCCTCTCGTACAACGAAGCGGATATACCGGTGAAGACGGTTTCGAAGTTGTACTTCCGGCGGAATCGGGAAAGATATTCTGGAAGCAGCTTTTGTCCCTTGAAGACCCTCCTTTAAGATGCGGTCTGGGTGCAAGAGATACCCTACGATTGGAATACGGATTTCTACTATCAGGACAGGATTTTGATGAAAATAGAACAACCGTAGAAACCGGTTGGACGAAAATGTGTGTTGAGTGGAAACATGATTTTGTCGGTAAAGATAAATTGGAGGAGATGAAGGAAAAAAACCATCAGCTTCTCAAAGGCATGGTGATGGTTGATAAAGGAATACCACGACATGGTTATGAAATATATGACGATGACAAAAAGATAGGTCAAGTTACCAGCGGAACGAGATCTATATCATTAAAGACAGGTATAGCACTAGGCTATCTTGATCCCGGTTATCTCGATGAAGGTACGGAAGTGCAGATAGATATACGCGGTAAAAAAAGAGGGGCAAAGGTAAAGAACCCTCCCTTTCTCTGAGTTCCACAGGAAATAAAGGGGTCTCCCTCTAAAATTGGTGTTTACTATGAAAGAACTAAAAGGCATAGAAGAATTCAAGGAACTTTTGATGGCTCCCGGCGTATCAGGCTATGAAGACGACATAAGAAATAAAATAGAAGAAATCATCTCCGAATTCGGCAAGACCAAAACCGACAACATAGGTAATCTTCATCTGGATATACCCGGCGATGGTCCCCATGTAGCCATAGTGGCACACATGGATGAGATCGGTATGGTAGTCTCCAATATCGAAGACAACGGTTACCTCAGGGTGATGAAGATAGGCGGAGTAAAAGATTCACTACTTCTAGGCCGTCAGATTACCATACATACCCGAAACGGTCCGGTGAATGGTGTTATCGGGCATAAGGCACCTCACCTCACCACCGACGACGATAAGAAAGACGAGATCGTTTCGTGGACAAACACATACGTTGATGTGGGAGCTAGTTCCTACGAAGAAGTTAAAGAACTAGGCGTCGATGTCCCTAACCCTATAACGTTTCTACCCGGCCTGAGACGTTTGAACGGTGGATTCGTCACCGGTCGTCCCTTCGATAATCGTATAGGCTGCTACGGTTTAATCGAGGCTTTGAGAATACTGAGCGGCGAAGATACGGACCTAAAATTATCCTTCGTATGGAGCGTGCAAGAAGAGATCGGTCTCAGAGGCGCTCGGGTTGTTGCAAATACGTTGAAACCGGAGTATGTCATAGCTCTAGATACATACACCTCTTCCGATTCCCCCGGTCTAAAATCCTTCTACAAACCAATCAAGCTGGGCGGCGGCCCGGTTCTTAGGATGGTGGATGTCAGGGTAATTTCATCGCCCCGATTAATCAGGCATTTTAAAGAATCCGGGGACGGAGATAACATACCATACCAATACGGAGTTACGGGTGGGACAACAGACGGTATGGCTTTACAGGAATCGGGCAGTCTAACTGTATCCGTAGGCGTTCCGGTACGCTACTCCCATTCTACCGTCGAAGTCGCACACTGGAGTGATATAAGGAACCTTCCAAGGTTGTTAGCCGCCGGGGTAAGAAGACTACCGTTGTAAGCGATTAAAACTCGGTGCCTCCCGTAAAGTTAAAATTCGATATCTTCAAGGCAGGGCAAAGCACGAATATAGGATAATAGTCAAAGGAGAACAGCTTCTGTTCTTTGCCGATACCTTCTATGTTGGAAAAGGCATCGGTGAGGTTCTGGGTAAACCTTAGATTTTTCAAAGGCTTACTGATCTCTCCGTCTTCTATCAGCCACGTTCCATCTCTGGTGAGTCCGGTAAGTATGCTCTTAACAGGATGCACTACTCCGCAGTAGTTGAACCTGGTCACAAGTATACCTTTATCCGTAGTTTCCACCATCTCTTCCGTGCTCATATCTCCATTATCCATTATCAGGTTCATTGTCATGGGGCTCGACGGATTGGGCATTGGAAGTGCGTGTCCCGTGGACTTTTTACCTTCTTCCCTTCCGGCGGTGTAAGAATCGTACACCACATCCTTAGCCACTCCCTGTTTAATTATGTCAACACGCTGTTTAGGTACGCCCTCGAAGTCGAAGGAGGTACCGACCATCTCCTCGTGGCTAACATCGTCCCATATGTTAACGTTTTCATGCATGATCTGTTTCCCGAACTTACCGTTAAGAAAACTTCGCTGCTCCTGAACCGCTCTGGAACTGAAACCCATGAAGCTCAAGTACATGAGAAGACTCTTTATCGCCAACGGTTCAAGTACCACAGTGTATTCTCCGGGCTCCACCGAGCTCATCTCTATATTGTTCAACCCCTTTTCTACGGCAACCTCAGCTACCGCTACCGGGTCTATCTTGGTCACGTCAGGAGAACACGCCTCGCTCCATCCGAAACCTCGGTCGTTGTCCCAGTCGGCGATGGCCGTTACGGTAAGACACGCTTTGGTAATCTTCTCTATCTTTCTTATACCGTTAGTGTTGGCAACGTAGAGTCCTTGTTCACTATTTTGGAACGAACCGTACACACGGTCTACTCCTTTTGCGGAGGCGTGATCGATGATATCCTTCACTGCGGCAGCACGTTCTTCCGGAGAAAAGTTTGCGGTTGGAGCTACATAACTCGATGATTTCTGTTTCTTTCCTTCCATCATTTCCGGCAAACCCTTGAAGTGAGGGTCCTCCCGCTGATGTTTGGCGATCGTCTCAGCCCTTTTCAATGTCTCGAGTGCGGCGTCTTCGGAAAGGGAATTCGTGCTTGCGGAACCGATCCTCTTGCCCAGTATCGCACGTATAGAAAGCCCATTATCCATCCGGGCGATATTCTGGTGTATTCGGGAATTCGCGTATCTTGTGAGGGCGCTGTTATCGCTGGTAACCACTATCTCCAGTTCATCCGCCACCGTCTTCTCGAATAATCCATCGACCAGTTGATCCAAATCATCCTGCGTTACCATTTTCCCACCCCTACGCGTACGTCTTTGAATCGACTTGGGGCACAACCGTGCCCTACCCGCATGACCTGCCCCGGCTCGCCTTTACCGCAGTTTGGCACGCCATGCAGTTTCCATTCGTCGATCCCGGCTATAGCGTTGCAGTTGTTCCAGAATTCATAGGTTATACCAGTGTAGGTGGGATTCTTCAGCAGACAGGTTATCTCGCCATTTTCCACGAGATACCCGGCCTCCGTACCGAATTGGAAGTTTAGGCGTTTATCGTCTATGCTCCAGCTCTTGATGGTGTCCATGATTATTCCCTTCTTGGTTTCCTCGATCATCTCCGCCCTTGTCCATTCTCCGGGTTCAAGGTTGATGTTCGTCATCCTGACCAGCGGTATGTTCTCCCATCCGTCGGCCCTCATGTTACCGCTGACGGGAACGCCTACTATCGCGGCATCCTCTCTTGACGACTGGTATCCGACGAACAATCCGTCACGTATTAGATCGGTTTTCCTCGCTTTAACCCCCTCGTCGTCGTATCCGAAGGTACCCAATCCGTAAGGCGTGGTCGCATCGCTTACGATGCTCACGTTCTTTGAACCGTATTTAAGGGAGTTGAGCTTGTCGGCAGTCATAAAACTGGTCCCGGCAAAACTCGCTTCGGTACCCCGTACTCTATCCAGCTCGGTGGGATGCCCGCAACTTTCGTGTATCTGTAGTGCGAGTTGTGAAGTTTCCAGTATTAGGTCCATATTCCCGGAAGGACACTGCTTTGCCTGAAGCAATTCAACTGCCTCCCTACCAACTCTTTCCGCATTTTCCACCAGTTCAAGGTTTTTGAAAAATTCGTAGCCCTCCGAATGAAAATCACCGCCGAATGAATTGGGGTAGCTCCGGGTTTGAACGTCCTTTCCATCGGTAGCGGTAGCACTTATACCACCCCCGCACTGGATGATATCCTGTTTTATCCTTGCCCCTTCGGTACTACCGAATAACTTTTCGAAGTGCCATGCTTTGAAATCCGCGGTCGATACCTTTACACTTTCATCCGTTTTGACCCTGCTTTCGGCTTCTATCAAGATATCAAGTTTTTCTTCGAGCTCGATATCGAAAGGATTTTTTTGATACTCGCTGACGTATTCATCCTCATGTATCGTGATATCTTCCAGTTTGATCATATCAGAGGCCAAGGAAGAGGCCTTAGCTATTTTCACAGCCCTCTCAATCGTTTTCAACACACCATCTCGGGTCAAAATCGAAGACGAGGCAAATCCCCAGCCGCCGTCTATTACACGTATCCCATATCCGCAACTCTGCCAATGTTTGATGCTTTCCACCGCACCGTTCTTAACATAGATCGATTCTGTTGATATATCCGAAAAACGTATGTCACCATATCTTAAACCGTACTTATCAAATTCCTTTAGCCCGTATTCTAGCAGATCTTCCATACTTGCACCTGCACGCATATGTTCAGGCTTTTATTTATAGGTTTCCTCACTTCAGGATATTATCCACTTTCTTCTTCGAATTTATCCAACAACCTTTGTACGGCCGAAGCGGAGTATTCATCCTCGTTTTCCTGATACCAATACATGAGTAACTTACCGAATCTTACGGCTTCTTCATCGCCTACGTCTCCGAATATCTCCAGGGCGACTTCGTCCTTTTGATCTAGTAAAAATTTATCTATCCCACTTTCAACGAGTATCTCTTCCCTTTTCTCGTAGGGCATATCTCCGAGTTCCGATGCGTACGCCAAGAGAGCATCGATAAGTTCCTTGTTGTTGGATATTGTTTTTGAATGGATTATATCTTCTATGTCCTGTATGCGTATCTGCAGATTCGGTGCCACCTCTTCCGCCAGCGTTTTGAAGCACTCTTCAACATTATCGCCCACCTTTGCCGATGTAAAGAAAACATCACAGAAGTACTCAGAATAATCTTCCAATATCTCCAGATTTATCTCTTTGTCCGGAAGGTCATCCTTGTTTACCGCTAGAATAATGGGGTTAGATCTATCCGCCAACTCCCAATATCTCGGCAACCAATCGTCGATAAGGCCGTCTAGAGTTTCCTTCCTTGTAACATCTACAACGGCGATGGCTCCTGTGGAGCCCATGAATGCGCCTTTCTGGACGGCACGATAGGCCTTTTCCCCCATTATATCGTTGATGATCAGTTTCACATTTGCACCGGTGATCGAAACCTCTTTAGTGTATACGTTGGTGCCGATGGTCTTCAGATATTCTTCGCCGAAAACGGATTTAACGAACCGCAGTATAAGCGAAGTTTTACCGACCGCAGTGTCCCCGAGAAGGTTGACTTTCTTTTTTGTGTCTATTATTGCATCAGAGAATACCATGTTTATCCCGTTCTACTTTAGGATAACTTCATCTTCTATTAAATCTTAATGTATCTCTATCGCCCCTATTCATCTCCCTCGTCTTCCCAGGGGCGATAGGCCTCAAGTTTCATGGTGGATGGTAATAATCTTTCCATATCATCCTCCCTGTAGGCGTTTACTTCTCCACATTTACCACATATTATACCCACCCCATAAGAGCCTTGATGGCCGCAGGAAGCACATTTGATCCTTTTGGGCAGCAGTAAGGCGTTTAAAAGCTGAAGCTCTATCCTCGCAACCCTACTCCCAAGAAGTCCTATCTGGGTCGCTAGATCCTCTATCATGTCTGCTTGACCGATATTTTCCTGCCCACTACTGATGGTATCGCCGTACTCTTTGAACAGAGAGATGGCTTCTTCACTGGTACACACGCCTTCTTTAACCAAGTCTATAGGCAACTTCCCTTCGTCGAACATATTAAAGGCTTTAGACTGGATCTCGATGAGCTTTTCCCTATCTCCACCTTCCATATGATTTTACCCCGAGCCGTTATCTTCCTTGTATTTGTCAATCAATCCTAACACAACGCGAGATGAGTATTCTTCCCCCTTCTCGTTGTACCATTCGGACAACTTTATGGCAAAGTTATATGCTTGGGTTTCACTGATCTCCTGGATCATCTCGTCCATATCAAATTTTTGTATGCCCACACCTTCCAGGATATCCTCTCTTGTCTCATAGGGCATGTTGCCCAATTCGGATGCGAAGGCTAAAAGTGCATCCACCAACTTCTGCGGAGTATCGATGATATTAGCGGATACGATGTCCTCTATATCCTCAATGCCGAGTTGTAGATTCGATGCGACCCGTGATGCGAGTATGTTGAATATCGTGTCTACATTCTTTCCCGTTTTCGCCGAAGTGAATATACACATCTCGAATAGATCGGTATACTCTTCCAAGTCTTCGGGCGAAATATTTTTATCCGGAAGGTCGAACTTATTTATGGCCAGTACTATCGGATTATCGTCGCTGGCTATCTCTCGATAGTGGGGCAGCCATTTGTTAACGAGAATATCCAAAGTGTCCGCTCTCGTAATATCTATCACGGCGATGGCTCCTGTAGATCCGATAAAAGCTCCCTTCTGTACCGATTCGTAGGCCTCTTCGCCCATGATATCATTTATTATCAGTTTTACCATGCCGTCCTCCATAGTCACGGTTTTTTTGTATACGTTGGTCCCGATGGTCTTCAGATATTCGTCTCCGAAAACACGTTTTACGAATCGAAGTATCAAAGAGGTTTTTCCAACACCCTGGGTGCCTATGAGGTTGACTTTCTTCTTCTTCACAGTCTCCGATTCATCCCCTCTCTCTTCGGTGATATTATTTTCCATCATACGGTGATACCCTATATACGCATAATAATCTTTTGGTTTTCAAAGAGATAATTCTTCCATCTCTCTCTCAAGTAAACTTATCTCTTTCTTGTCGAAGGCTCCGGGTTTTACCGGTAGGATGAATATGCATTTGGTTTCCGATACACAGTCAACAACGTGTCTGATAAACTGTATTGTAGCATCGAATCCGGATGTGCTAACAAGGTACTCCAAACCATCCAGAATAATTATGTTATCGACATCCAGTATCTCTTCTATTCGCCAAGTGATACTTTCAAGGTTCGGAGGTACGGTTTCATGAGTTCCGCTTTCCCTGGCGGTGAGCCAATATATATTACCCTTTACTATGTCTATGTTACGTTTTATCCGTTTCGGGTTCATCCTGGAGAATATGTATATCCCTCTGTCCTCCTCGGTAAATCTTTGTAAGTACTCAAATGTCTTATCAGGTCTTTCATCTTTAATAAGGTAGCTATGTCCGGGCTTGGAAGGTATATCCTCTGACTCGGTTTTAGGTCCTTGGGAATATTTAAAGAGCATCTCCTTTACGGATCCGATGGTTATCTCCTGGTCCAGAAGAGAAGAGAAGGCCAGTATACGATTCAAACCACCCTCTATCTCTCTTATGTTGTTCTTTATCGTACTGGCCACATATCTCTTGATGTCCGAATCTATGTACATATCATGTTCCTTGAGGATCTTATCAATAACGGCTAACCGAGTTTCGAAGGTTGGTTTTCCGATGTCCACCACAAGTCCGGATTTGAAACGTGAAACCAATCGGTCCTCCAGTGTCGGTATCATCTCGGGAGGACGATCGCTTGTAAATACTATCTGTCCGCCCGCATCCTTTATGCTGTTGAATATGTAAAACAATTCCTCTTGGAGTATTTCATTATCCGCCAGAAATTGTATGTCGTCCATCAGTAGAACATCTATCTGTGAATACTTTTTTCTGACATCTTCCCTACGTCCCTCTTTAGTATACACCGTCAGCTCAGATGCGAACCCCGCAGTAGTGTTGAACTCCACCCTGAGTTCGGGGTGTTTTCGATTCAGGTAATAACCGATGGCTTTGAGTAGATGCGTCTTTCCCAGTCCTGCGGAGCTGGTTATAAAAAGAGGGTTGAACTTGTCTCCGGGCCTTCTAGACACCTCCCTAGCGGCGGCGAAGGCGAATTTATTATTGGGTCCGACCACGAAATTATTGTACGTAAATTTCTCGGAAAATATACTATCTTCTATCCCTTTTTCACCCCTTGAACCACGTAAGGCCATCTCGTATACCTTAGCTTCCTTTTCCTCCATCTCCGTTTCCTTTATCTTTTCCTCGATTTCCTTCTTGGCCTCGAACTCGTCACCCCTTTCCTTAACCAACTCATCGACCAGTTCTTCTTCGATGATCTCTTTGAATTCGTCTTCCTGTATCTTTGCGTAGATTCCACCGTATCCGTTTTCGTTGGTGGGTAGCTTTCCCGGCGCATCAGCTATCAATTGATCGATATCGATATTGGTATACGCCTCGATTTGTAGTTCGGGAAGCGGGTCCAACGACTGTATCTTCTGTAGTGCTTCCAATCCGACTATCTTTTTACCGGATAGAGTGATGATAACGGCATTCTTAGGCATCCCGTCCTTGAGGGTAACGTATCCTGTAAGTTGTTCCGCTAGGTTTATCTTGACGTATCCGTTGAACGAATATTTCTTGAATTTCAAAAGCATAGGCTGGAGTTCGCCCGACCCTTTTTTTTCTCGTATCTTAAGTCCTTCAGGAAATATTTCCGATAACACGCGCTCCCGTGATATATGGCACGCAATAAATATGTTTTCTATATATCTCAAGTTACTTTTTGATACCACGGCCGGATGAATACACGCATGGTTAAGGGCCGAGGCCGACATTGCAAACACCGTTACCGACTCACAGGAATGTCTAGATTATGTAAACATAGATCCGGTCAACCTTTATCTCATTCACAATCCAAGATACCACACCAGCATGGTCTCGTGCCCCAGGCCATCTTTAACGTAGGCCTGTACGTCTATTTCTCCCAGTGTGCCCCCCATCTTGGCGTAGAACTTACAGGCGGGAACATTTATGTTCTGGGTTTCGACCTTCATCCATCTGCATCCCCTTTCTCTAGACCATCCCTCCGCACGTCTGAAGAGAGCGGTACCGATCCCACTTCCTCTGTATTCGGGATGAACCCGGATATCCCACAGAACTGTGAGGTCCCTTCTTCCGGAAAGCATCTTGACGCCGGGGGTTTCGTATGCAACAGTAGCTCCGCCCACGGGGTGCACTCCGTCTGTGGCCAGGAAGAATCGCCAGTTGCTCACATCAAATTGTTTTGACCAATCCGGGGGGCTTTCGTGTCGGTCATAATCCTTTTCGTAGGGTTGGTCCAGGTATACCTCGTGCAGTCGGATACCACTTAGACCTTTTTCCACCGGTTCGACCTCGTAGATATATCTAACGGTAAATGCTATCGGTATACTTGCGTACGATTCCAATGAATCAGGTCCGATGTCGATGATCTCCATGAGAGGGAAATCGGGGGTTAGGTTATAAGATTACTGTGGGGTGTCCATGATTTGATCTCCTAGTTTTTGATCATATCAGCTTAGATTATGCCTATTGGATATAGGTTCAATCATCCTGTAAAAGGATTGAAAAGGAGGTTGCGGCTGTTGTTCCACTCTTACCATATCTCCTGCCGGATATGTTTATCCCCATGATCCGTGTCGTTAGTGTGATGACTCCATGTACACATAACATCGGGAGGATACCGTAAATCATATATCGCCGTATGCTATCCTACAACGGTATTAACACGGGTGCTAATCATGCAGAACGATAACTTAGGGATGAAATTCAGACCCGAACTGGTGGGTAGAGATTCCGAACTTGCAGAGTTGACCAGCGCTTTGGATACTGTCGTAGAAGGTGATGGCTCTACGATCTTCATATCCGGTGAGGCGGGAATAGGTAAGACGAGACTGGTCGAGGAACTCATATCCGCAGCGGAGGAAAGGGGCGCGAAGATGATCAGAGGGTGGTGCCTGGCAGAGAGCCTTGAACCGCTGATGCCCATGCGAGAGGCACTCAGAGATGCTGACCTATTTCACCTGATAGCTGAGAGTCCGCCGCCGAAGGTGATATCCGCATATCTAATAAACGATGGAGGGATGCTGATAGCAAAAACCGAAAGGGAGGAAACTGACTTGGACCCGGACATATTCGCCAGTATGCTGACCGCTGTGGAGAACTTCATAAGCGATTCGCTGTCCATGATGGGTGAAAAGGAGGGAAGCAGGCTCAACACCATCGGGTATGGTGAGCACGACATCCTTATACAGACCGTAGGAGATCTGTCCATGGCTACCGTAATAAAAGGTACGAACAGCGAATTTTTGATAGACGATATGAAGAAAACTCTTGCCGATATCGGTACCGAATTCGATGACTGGAGCGGAGATATGAAAAAGGCTGAAGAGATACAACCCAAGATAGATTGGTTCATCCGATCTAGAAAATATCAGGGTAGATATTTGGTTGACGACCCAAAGATCAAACAGGAAAATTTGTTCGACAACGTGCTAAAGGGTCTGCGAAGGATAGCTTCCGAACAGCCCATCGTAATGTTCCTTGACGACCTTCAGTGGGCCGACCCGACGACCTTGAACCTCTTACATTATCTTTCAAGGAATACTAGAGACTATGAAGTCTTCATATTGGGTACGTATCGGCCTGAAGACATTTTGGAATTGCCGTCAACAATTCCAAATGTCGGTGGAATTTGCCAGAAAATTCCAGCAGACATCGTTGGAGGGTACTACGGTAAGACGCACCAGCTGAAGACTGCCATGCAGAACATGAGTCGTGAAGGGCTCTACAGTGAGATAAAACTCAACCGCCTGGATGGGTCGATGGTGAAAGAATTCGCTGCAAAAACCCTCGGTGAAGTCGATATGAAGGAGGAATTCGTAGATCGTATTTATGATGAGAGTGAAGGAAACCCGTTCTTCCTCCTCGAACTGATACAGATGCTGGTTGAGGAAGGGCAGTTGAAAGAGGAAGATGGTGTATGGAGCCTTGAACAATCCATCGATGAAGTACACATCCCATCCAAGATATACGATGTTATCGTCAGAAGATTGGGGCGATTGATAAAGGAACAGAGTGAACTGCTCGAATGTGCTAGTGTGATCGGTGAGGAATTCGATAGCCAAATATTGGAAGGTGTAACAGGGCGGAATAGGATAGATATACTCAAAAACCTCAACGAGATAGAAAAGGTCCATAATCTTATACATTCCATGAAGAAGAAGTACAGGTTCGACCATAACAAGATACGCGAGGTTCTGTACAACGATATAAACGAAGAGTTAAGGGTAGAGTATCATAGGGTCGTGGCTGAGAGCTACGAAGAACTTTATAAAGATAACTTAGAAGATGCTGTGGAAAATATCGCATACCACTACTTCAAAGCGGAGGATGAGAGAGCCGTCGAATATCTTTTGGATGCGGGAGATAAGTCGAAAGATAAATATGCGAACATAGAAGCGGAGAGGTTCTACCGTAATGCATTGTCTCTCATTGATGAAGGAGATAAAAGGTCGGTTAGAGCGTATGAAGGGATGGGAGACGTTATAGGTATTATCGGTGAGTACGATGAGGCACTGAAAAACTACAAGAACGCTCTGGACCTAGAGGACGATAACAAAAAAAAGGCGAGGCTGTACGGGAAGATCGCAGGAGTTTATGTTGATAAGGGCGAATACGACAGGTCTCTTGAATACGCTGACAAAGGTATGTCGCTGACGACAGAAGATGATGTGGGGATGTGTAGGTTGCTGAACAAAAAAGGGTGGGCATATACAAGGCAGGGCGACTACGACACGGCCATGGACATCTTCGAAGAAGAAAGAGTTCTATCTGATAGACTGGATGAGAAAAAGGATTATGCACAGGCGTTACACGATATAGGGACGATTTATATCAGTAAAGGTGATTATGATGAAGGCAAGGACTATCTTGAAAAGGCATTAGCGATAAGAACGAAGATAGAAGATGTAAAGGGGATGGCTAAATCGCTGAACAACATCGGGTTTATCTACAGTAGTAAAGGCGAGAAGGATAAGGCGCTGCAATACTACCAGCGGAGCCT
>JAFDTZ010000017.1 GCA_019594305.1 Thermoplasmata archaeon | reverse complement strand
TCGACATTCTTGACGCTAATGGCGAAGATGTAGCAGGTATAGTACCAGAATACAGTTTAACGGACGACGAAGACCGTGTAGTAACCGGAAGCAGAATGACCTTAACTTTCGGAGATGAAGACAACGTACGCGGCTATGAGATCATCGTCCGTATAGACGGCTACGACGGTACCATGAGTACTGTAGCACAGTAAACATCGTCACACAACCTCTTGAAAACACCCAAACCCCCTTCCCTATTTTTTAACTCACAAATATACGAAATGTATTTAACATACCATTTTCATATAAGTTACTGCATGTAGGTATGAACCTGCAGGAGACTAAACATATGAAAAGAAATATATTCGGGAGAGAAAAAGCGGTCTCTCCTGTGATCGCCACCATCTTGATGGTAGCGATAACCGTCGTGCTCGCCGCAACTCTGTACATGCTGGTGACCGTTGAAGACCCGGAAACCAAACTGGTTGCCGGGAGGCTCGTCCTGAGATCGAACCTGACCAGGTTTACTCAGAGTGAAGACGAGGGTGCCATGGCAGTGTTCAGCACCACCATGACCAACCCCAGCAGTGCTGACGTGGGAAAGGTTCGCTATATGGTCCTGGACGCCCAGGGGAACGAACTTGTCGAATCCACTGATTACACCGGTGAGTGGACCCTACTCGTAAAGGATGACCGAGTTGGAACGGGTACTAGGCTAACCCTCGTATTCCATGGACTCAACACAGGTGAGACCATCCGAGGGTACGAAGTCGTAGTACGCATACACGGCTACACTGGAACCATCGCCGGCCTGATCGGGCCGTGAGCACGCATTGCACAAAACCCCCTTCCTATTTTTTTTATTATAAACTTCAAAAAAGTTTAATACTACCTAATACCTTCCGTCAAAAGTGATATTCATGGCAAAAAAAACAGGTACTGCAAAAGCAGGACAACAACATAAGAAACAGGCCAAGAGCAAACAAGACAAAGCAAAGGCGATGCAAAAAGCCGCAAAGTACGAGCAAAAGGCCGCCAAGGAAGAGATGAAGATCGGTAAGTATGAACAGAAGATAAAGGACTACCAAAAGAAGATAAAGGAAGCACAAAAAAGAAGATCCGAACACCTGAAAAGAGCTAGAGACGTTTAAACCAAAATGTACTCGCGAACTCCCTTTCCTTTGTCCTATATTTATAGTTAATAGTAGAATATTCTCTAAAACATTCAAAAAATATATGTACCTCGACCATCATTGACCTGTAGTGATATAGATGGCTAAAAGAAAAACGAAATCTGGAAAGATGGGAGAAAAGCACAAGAAGCAGGCCAAGAGAAAGCAAGACAAAGCAAAGGCGATGCAAAAAGCCGCCAAGTACGAGAAAAAGGCCGCCAAGGAAGAGATGAAGATCGGTAAGTATGAACAGAAGATAAAGGATTACCAAAAGAAAGTAAAAGAAGCCCAAAAAAGAAGAAAGCAACATCTCCAGAAGGCCCGGGATGTCGGCCCGTAATACTTTCTTCAATTTTTTTAACGGAATACCTGCAAAAGATATTTAGACCTTTACGTTCTCCTAACCTCCGATCAATATGAACAGTAGGTTACCAAAAGATACTGTGGTATGTATAGTAGGCCTAGGATACGTAGGTCTACCGCTAGCAAGACTATTATCTAAGAATTTTAAAGTGATCGGCTACGATGTAGACTCTAAGAAAGTAACTGCAATGAGGGACGAACCTTTCGAAGTGACCGACGACCCGGAGCAACTAAGCAAGGGAGACTACATACTAGTCTGTGTGCCGACACCGGTAACTAGATCGAAAACACCGGACCTATCTTACATAGAGTCAGCATCTGAAATAGTGGGTCGATACATGAAAAAGGGCACTACCGTGGTTTACGAAACCACCGTGTATCCCGGTGTGACGGAAGATGTGGCCCTTCCCATATTAGAGGAAGGATCGGATATGGTATGCGGCCAAGACTTCTACATAGGCTACTCGCCCGAAAGGGTGAACCCCGGGGACGACGAACACGACGTCGACGGTATAACAAAGGTGGTGGCGGGTATGAACCAGGAGATAACGGATAATCTCGCACAACTCTACGGTACCATAACTAAAGTGTACAAGGCCGAGAATATCAAGACGGCGGAGGCGGCTAAGGTGATAGAGAACGTCCAGAGAGACCTCAACATAGCCCTGATGAATGAACTATCGATGATCTTCAACCGTATGGGGATAGACTCGAAAGCAGTTATAGACGCCGCAGCCACAAAGTGGAACTTCCACAGGTATCAACCGGGCCTGGTAGGCGGGCACTGCATACCGGTAGATCCCTACTACCTAGTTTTCAAGGCAAAGGAACTGGACCATCACCCCCAGGTAATACTCGCAGGGAGGTCGATCAACGATCACATGCCCAAGCACGTCGCCGAGATGGCGATAAAGGGAATCAACTCCATCGGTAAGGTGATCAAGGGCTCCAGCTTGCTGATAATGGGTTTGACCTACAAGGAGAACGTACCGGATACCAGGGAATCGCCGGTAACCCGGATGGTGGAGGTTTTCAAGGAGTACGGATTGAAGATCTACGGCCACGATCCGCTGTTGAGTCGTGAAGAGATAGAAGGTTTCGGAGTGGAGGCCGTTGACAGCCTCGATGAAGTAAAAGCCGACTGCGTCGTGATAACCGTCGCCCACCGGCAGTACAGAGAGTTAAAAATAGAAAAAATGTTGGCACTTATGAACGATTCTCCGGTCCTGGTAGACGTAAGAAGGGTCTTCGACAGAAGAAAACTCCACGGAGTAACCTATATCACATTGTAAAATAACTAATTTATCTTGGGTACCGGAGTATCCTTCAATATCCTCTCTACTATCATCGCCGACTTAACACCTTTGATGGCAGGCCCGGGCTTGAGTACCAGTCTGTGGGCCAGGGCCTCTTTAGCTATCAACTTGATGTCATCGGGGATAACGTAATCCCTGCCTCTTATAGCGGCGTTTGCCATGCTGAGCTTCATCAGCGCAAGACTGCCTCGAGGGCTGGAACCCACTTCAACGTTGGAATCCTCTCGGGTAGATCTTACAAGTGAAACGATATAATTCATCACATCGTCGTCTATGTGTACTTCCTCCACCGCCCTCTGCATATCCAAAAGAACCTGGGGCTCGATTATCCTGTCGGTATCCACCTCGTCCTTTTTACGGTTTTTTCTGCGTTTGAGTATCTCCACTTCGTGATTCCGTCGGGGATACCCGATAGCGAGCCGCATCATGAACCTGTCAACCTGGGCCTCCGGTAGAGGGTACGTACCCTCGTATTCTATGGGATTCTGAGTTGCAAATACCAGAAAAGGAGGTTTAAGTATATGGGTCTCTCCTTCGATGGTCGTCTGCTTCTCCTGCATAGCCTCCAGAAGGGCGGCTTGAGTCTTGGGTGGTGCTCGGTTTATCTCGTCCGCCAGTAAGATATTGGTAAATATCGGGCCCTTTCTCATCTTGAACTCTCCGCTGTTCCTGTCGTAGATGAAGGAACCTGTTATATCGGCAGGAAGAAGATCAGGTGTGAACTGAATACGCTTAAAATCGCAGCCCAACGCGTCGGCATAGCAGTTCGACATCATGGTCTTTGCCAGTCCGGGATAATCCTCGAAGAGTATATGGCCTTTGGCAAGCACACAAACTAGTGTCTTGTGGAGTACCGGCCTTTTACCTACTATGCTCTTGCCCACTTCGTTCATCAATTTTCCGCTTATGACGGATACGTTTTTTATTTCCATGTTAGCACCGGTTCATTCAACTATGATGTACGGCTGATGAAGTCATAAGATATAAAGATATTTTCCCATTTAACCGGGAAATTCCTTGTACCTGAATATGAAGATACCGACCGCCAATAAAACCACGGTAACCACGGTAAGTACCTGGAATGAATATGTCATACCCGAGGCAGCGGCGAATTCCATCAACTCCATACGACCGGCCCCGATACTGCGTATGTAATGCTTAAGGGCGAACTCGCTTATCCTCCCGGGTATGGAGCCTATGAACCCTTCCCAGATGAAGGCGTAGAAAAGACCGAAATATATCGATCGTTCAAGCACTACGCTAGCCAGCAGGAACAGTGCGGAATAGACCACACATCCTATGGAAACCAGTAAAAGCATGTTCAGGTAAAGTTCAAGTGCATTGGAATCCAAGCCAAGGGGTATGAAGAAGGCCAGGAATCCAGCGGTCAGTATCATGAAGAGCAGCAGTAAAAGTGATAGAAGCAGGGCGGTATAGTAGGAAAGGTAGGCGGCCCATCTCCTCATGGGCGATGTTATCACCATCGTGATGCTCATATCCTCTATCTCGTCCCGTATTACCGACGAGCCGTAAAACATGGTTACCACGGGTAGGAAGAACGATATGATCAGTACGTCCAGCAGTATAGCTCCGTCCCGGAAGACCACATCCAGGGTTGAAGCGTAGGCCATGACACCGGTGACCAGCACACCGACCAGTAGTGCGGCCAGCACGCGTTTGTTGAACAGTATCTTCCTGAACTTGTATATTGTGAGCGAAACGAAGGCGGTTATATCCATTCTATCTACCCACCAGGTATCTGAAAACAGCCGCTAAATTATCGTCCTGGCTGTACATCTCTCTGAGCTCTCCGCCGCTCTCCAGCAGCATCTCGGGCACATTATCGAAAAATTCGTCCGGTCTTTTGACCTCTACCCTCAACCGCTCTTTACTTCCGTCGAAGCTCACTGAAACAGTGTGCTCCAGTTCGAGCAGTCTCTTACCCAGCTCCACCATCCCTTTACCTTCGATTATGATATTGTGCGGATGTTCGTCCATCAATTCCCTGATACCATAAATATCTCCCGAGGCCACCGCCCTGCCTTTGTAGATGAGCACTACATCTTTTGTCATCCTCTCGACTTCGAAGAGTACATGGGAGCTCACCAATATGTCGTGACCGCTGTCCCTGTTCAAGGATATGATCACGTCTATCAAGGAGCGACGAGCCCGGGGGTCGGCACCGCTCAGGGGCTCGTCGAGAAGTAGTAACTCAGGGTCGTGTAGTAAAGCTCCGGCTATCTTGATCCTCTGCCTCATACCCTTACTGTAGCCTCCTATCTTCCTTTCGAGTGCATAGTCTATGCCGACAGTACGAGAAACCTCTTTTATTCGACTATTCAAACCTGTTCCACTCATACCGTGTAGCCCGCCTGAAAGCCGCAGGAACTCGAAACCCGTGGCATCGTCGGGCAGGTTATCGTAGTCCGGGCAGAAACCTATCTTAGAAGATAATTTTTTGTTTAGCCAGGGGTCCATCCCCAAGACATCTAGAGAGCCTTTACTGGGCTTTATCATGCCTATGATGAGTTTGAAGAGCGTACTTTTACCGGCGCCGTTGGGTCCCACTATTCCGGTGATGCCCGGGCCGGCGTCCATGTTGAATGAATTCAACCCGATGACCTCTCCGTACCATTTGGAAAGCAACTGGGCCTTTATCACGGAACTTTTCATTTACCCACCGCCCTCCTCTGCAGTATGTAATAGGTCACGGCCATGGGGATGAACAGGTAGGCTAAAAAAGACAGAAGGTATTCATGAAATTCTATGTAGTCGGGAAGCCGGAAGCCGTATATCAGGTCAAAGCTGTAATGAAGTATGACTATAGGGTTCAGCAATCTCCATTTGACGTTAAAATTTACGAAGAACTCCGAGAGTGTCATAGGCGCCAAGAAGGCGATAAAGGTACCGACACCGGCATAGGCCTTTCTTTTCGTGAGGGACGACAGCATCAAACCCATGCTGGAAAAGTAAATCACGGTGAGTAAACCGGCCGCCACCGTCATACCGGTGACCTTTAAACCGCTCCAGTAATCGGGGCCGGTCTGAGTGCCCATAACGGTTATGCAGTAGATGATAGGAGGTAAGAAACAAAACAAGGCCATCACCAACGCTGCACCGAATAACTTCGAGAACATGTAAACCGCCGGTTTGATGGGTCTAGAGAAGTAAAGCACGAATGAATTGTCCTGGTAATCGGATGAGATAAGTGAGGAAGTGACAACCGCCGCAAGCAATATCGAAAATAAGGCGAAAAATCCATCTTTCATATAGGTATTCACTATATCGGCGGAAAGCCTTTCACGGGGAATAAAAACGGTGGACATGATAGGAAACAGATGGGCGAGTATTATACCCAATATCAGCAGTACGAGCACTCCTTTAGACTTTATGTTCTGCTTAAATATTTTTTTTATGATGACAAAAACACGCAGTATGAGACCCGTCCTTTCACCGTTCCAGGGGGTGTACTCGATGGGATCAATTCTCATGGGCGTTACCTCCTGCAAATGTTTCCAGGAACACATCCTCCAGGGATAAGATATCAGGGCGATAATACCTTATCTGGACTCCTACTTCCCGGGCGGTCCGTAATATGTGTTCGCTGTTATCGACACCCTTGAGCACGATAGTTCCCTGGCCCCTTTCGTTGACCACCTGTACCGGTTTATACCTTTCACGGATGATCTTGTAAAATCTTTTTATCGCTTCGGTCTCGCCCCTAACTTTGACACGGTACCTACCGGCCTCTGGCGACAGTAGTTTCTCCATGTCGCCTTCCTTCAGTAGTTTACCCTGGTCGATTATTATCATGTATTCGCACACCTGCTCTACCTCGTGAAGCAGATGGGACGATACTAGTATTGTCTTTCCGAACTTACCTATCCTGGATATCAATTCCAGCATCTCCTCCCGTCCCTCGGGGTCCATGCCGTTTGTTGGCTCATCGAGCATCAATACCTCGGGGTCGTGAACGATAGCTTGCGCAAGCTTAACCCTCTGTTTCATGCCGGTAGAGTAGGAATCGATCTCCCTGTACCTTTCCTCACCGATGCCAACAAAGTCGAGTACTTCATGACCTCTCTGGATCGCATCTTCAACGGGCATACCGGATAGACAGCCCATGTAGGAGACCATTTCAAAGGCGTTCATAGACTCTATCAGGCACTCGCTTTCCGGCATATACCCTACTATATCCCTTATATCGAAGGCCCCCCTTCCGTTGATGGTGAACTTACCTCTCTCGGGTTTCACCAGGCCGAGTAGTACTTTGATAAAGGTTGTTTTACCGGCGCCGTTGGGCCCGAGTATGCCAACTATTCCATGGGGAATACTTGCGGTAAAGGAGTCCAGTGCGATGATCTTACCGTATCTCACCAGTATCTCTTCGGCCCTTATCCTTGGCGGCTCGCTCATCTTGAATAGAGATATATAAAAATACGTTTTAAAGTTATTGTATCGAAACATTTGCACGGACATACAAAAGTATTAATAGAACAAAAAAATCGTTTTAAAGAGAATTAAGATGGACTTTAACGGTACGTATCTCTATCTAAAAGATAAAATGGGAAAACCAGGTAAGGACGAGATGTTGGAGGGCAGTGTGATCACCGTCATGCTCAAACTGGCTTGGCCGTTGATGATATCTTCCTTTCTCATGACCCTCTACAACCTGGTGGACACCATATGGCTAGGCAGACTGCCCGGTGACGAAGCTACCTACTCCGTTGGTGCCATGGGCATGTCCTGGTCCATCGTATTCCTCATGATGGGGCTCGGTATGGGCTTCGGCGTGGCCGCCCTGGCCCTGATATCGCAGCACACCGGTGCAAGGATGTTCGAAGAGGCTAACAGAGATGCAGGACAGATGTATATGTTATCGATTTTATTCTCTCTCTTCGTGGGTGTGATCGGCTACTTCGCAACGCCTTACATACTCGATTTTCTCACCGGCAGCGGTGAAGAGGCCGCTGAGCTCGCATATTACGGTACCCAGTATCTTCAGATAATCTTCCTCGGTCTGCCCTTCATGTTCATGTTTTTTTCATTCTCATTCATCCTCAGAGGATGGGGGGACACCATAACACCCATGCTGATAACGGCGGTTTCCGTATCCGTAAACATATTCCTTGACCCCATACTTATCTTCGGGTTCGGACCCATACCGAAGATGGGTATACAGGGGGCGGCCATAGCGACTGTAGCTACCCGGGGCATGGGAGCCATGATAGGACTCTACCTTCTGTTCAAAGGAAATCTAGGTATCAGATTGAAATTGTCCTATATGGTACCGGACTTAAGCAAGATAAAAAAGCTAGTGGCCATAGGACTTCCGGCATCTTTGGGTAGAGAAGGTAGTGCGTTCGGTTTTGTTCTTATATGGTACTTCATAAACAGACTTCCGAACCAAGAGGTGGCCGCAGCCGCATACGGCGCAGGCAACAG
This sequence comes from Thermoplasmata archaeon, assembly GCA_019594305.1. Taxonomy (GTDB): domain Archaea; phylum Thermoplasmatota; class Thermoplasmata; order Halarchaeoplasmatales; family Halarchaeoplasmataceae; genus Haladaptatiplasma. The sequence goes on along the minus strand of JAFDTZ010000017.1, from coordinate 14,640 downwards.
AATATTGAATATCACATTCCTGGTGATGGGTGGCCTTGCAATGGCCATGAGCACCATGGTGGGCCAGAGTCTCGGTGCCGACATGAAGGAACGAGCGGAAGAGGTGGCAAAAAAAGGTTTAACTTTACTCTTTGGGCTCATGGGTATAATCGCTATAACACTTTTCATATTTAGAAACATACTTATCGCCTTCATTATACCCGGGGCACCGGATGTGATTGCGGAGGGCGGTAACTTCCTGATGATATTCGCTCTTGCAATGCCATTCTTCGGTGTTTTCAGAGGTATAACTGGTATACTAGAAGGTTCGGGCCATACGGTACAACAGATGATACTGAGCATATCACGTCTGTGGGCCTTGCGTATACCACTGGCATACGTCTTTGCATTCGTGTTAGGATGGTACTCCAGCGGTATCTGGTTTGGGATGGCACTGAGTAACGTGATAGGTTCCGGACTAGCTCTCTTAACATATTCAACGGGTAGATGGAAGAAAAAGGTGATCGATAAAAAGCCTCGTAAAATATGACTTTTTTTACTCAACATATTCTAAATTATCAGCGGGTTTCACAGTATCTCCACATCGCCTGATACGGTGGTAAAAAGACCATCCTTTGTCTCCAGTATGAGACGGCCCTTTTCGTCGATACCCTTTACCAAACCCGTCCTGACCGAGTCGTGCTCGTGGACACGTATCTCCCTACCGATGATGCAGCAATGCTTGGTCCACTGATCTTGTATGTCATCATAGCGTCCCTCTCTGAGCAGTGCATACTTCCCGTCCATTATCTCAAGGAATACCTCAAACAATTTTTCACGGTCGATTTCCCCATCGGTTTCATACTTTAAGCTGGTAGCTACGTCCTGCAGTTCCCCTGGTATATCATTGTTCACATTGACGCCTATACCCACCACCATATAATGCAGCTTTCCCGTGGTCGCATGGGTCTCGGTGAGTATACCTGCCAATTTCTTGCCGTCGGATAATACATCGTTGGGCCATTTGATCCGGGTATCGACCCCTACATATCTTTTTATTCCTTCCACCACGGCTACCGACGCACACATGGTGGCGAGCATGGCACAATCGGGCTTCAGCTCGGGATACAGTATCATGGAAAACCAGAGTCCTCCCGGGGGTGAGTGCCATGCTCTGTTCTTCCTCCCTCTCCCTTTTGTCTGACTCTCAGCTAGTATAACCGTACCTTCCACCGCTCTATTCTGAGCCATATTCTTGGCTACGAGATTGGTCGATACTACGGAGCCATAACGCAGTATATCTCTGCCTATCACCTTCATCTCTGAAACGCCCATCGACGGGGTATAGACCAAGGCTATAAAAAGTATTACGGTGAAGAAACGCCGGTTTCGGAGAAAAACTTATTTAACCTGCTTCGATGGGTCAATGGAATTGTATGACCTATAACACGTTGGATGTAGAGAGGGTTGGAAGTACCCTCTTGATTACACTCGACCGGCCCGAGGTCCACAATGCCATGAACGATGGTATGTTAAGTGAACTTGTAAAGACTTTTGATGAATACGTAGATGAGCCTAACATAAGAGCGGTGGTGATAACCGGTAAAGGCCGGTCTTTCTCTGCGGGAGCAGACCTGAACTGGATGAAGAGCATGGTGGATAACACCGAAGAGGATAATATCAAAGACAGCCGTTTACTTTTAGACCTGTACGACACCATGTATTACTATCCGAAACCACTGATCGCCAAGGTCAACGGTCATGCGTTCGGAGGGGGAGTCGGCTTGATGGCGGTATGTGATATAGTTATCGCGATACCCGGAGCAAAATTCGCCTTCAGCGAGATAAACCTGGGTATAATCCCATCTGTTATCTCCACCTATGTGGTGAAACGCATCGGTATGTCCAACATGAAGCGTCTTTTCATCACCGGTGAGAGGTTCGATTCTCTTTACGCCCACGAGTTAGGCCTGGTCGATACGGTGATAAAGGAGGAGGAACTGGACAACGAAGTGAATAAAACACTCGAACTGTTGAAGTCGTCCGCTCCGGAGGCGGTGAAGGAGGTTAAGAACCTGGTAAGGACGTACAATGAGCTGACCCATGAAGAGTACAAGGAATTCACGGTAAAAAAGATAGCACAACTTAGGATATCGAAGGAAGGGCAGGCAGGAATCAACGCTTTCCTAAAAAAACAAAAACCATCCTGGAGTGATGACTGATGTTCGAAAAGGTATTGATAGCCAATAGAGGAGAGATAGCGGTCAGAGTGATCAAGGCATGTCAGGAGATGGGAATAACCACGGTTGCCGTATACTCGGACGTTGACAAGAAGGCTCCCCATGTTATTAACGCCGATGAGACCGCCTGTCTGGGGGACCCGACCCCTTCGGAAAGTTACCTGAACATACAGAAGATACTGGAGATCGCACAGTCTAAGGGGGTCGATGCGATCCACCCGGGCTACGGTTTTCTCGCTGAAAATCCCGACTTCGCTAAGAGTTGTGAAGCTGTGGACATAAAATTCATCGGTCCAACTGCCGAGGTGATCGCACTCATGGGCAACAAGATAAGGGCCAAGAAAACCATGACGGATTCCGGCGTACCGGTAATACCGGGATACCACGGCAATAAACAGGATATTACCACACTTACAGAGAAGGGCAAAAAGATAGGCTTTCCACTCATGGTAAAGGCAACCTCGGGTGGCGGTGGTAAGGGGATGAAGATAGTTAGGGAAGAAGGGGACCTGAAGGATGCTATAGAAAGCGCCCAGAGGGAGGCGAAATCCGCCTTCGGTGACGACTCTGTGTATCTGGAAAGGTATCTCAAGGAGCCCAAACACATAGAATTCCAGATATTAGCCGACGAACACGGTAACGTGGTACATCTGAACGAAAGGGATTGTTCAATACAGCGTCGACACCAGAAGATAATCGAAGAGACACCGTCAACCGTTCTAACGGATGAACTCCGAAGTGAGATGGGTGAGGCTGCGGTTAAAGCGGCAGTGGCTGTTGGTTACACCAATGCCGGTACCGTTGAGTTCATGGTGGATACCGACCTCAATTATTATTTTCTAGAGATGAACACAAGACTTCAAGTCGAACATCCCATCACCGAGGCGGTAACGGGTATCGACATAGTCAAATGGCAGTTAAAGATAGCCGACGGACTTGAACTGAGTTTCAAACAGGAGGAAGTGATATCCCATGGACATGCCATGGAGTGCAGGATATATGCAGAGGACCCTGCCAAGGGTTTCCTACCATGCACGGGTACGCTGAAGAAGATGGATGCACCCGTAGGTCTCAATGTTAGGAACGACCTCGGCATAAACGAAGATATGGAGATAACACCCTATTACGACCCTATGCTGGGTAAGTTGATCGTTAAAGGAGAGAACAGGGATGATTGTATAGAGAAGATGAGGTGGGCACTCTCACAATTCATGGTCCTCGGTATCACAACCAACATACCCTTCCTCAAAGAGGTCATCGACCATGAAGCCTTCAGACGCGGTGGAATAACCACCCACTTTATCGATAATTATTTTGAGAACTGGACCAACGTAAAGCAGGAATTACCCCGGGACGCTCTTATCGCACTGGCCGTTTACGATGCTATGCATCCCAAAAGGGAGGAAGTGGTAAAGTATAAGGAACCAGACCCACACTCTCCTTGGAAATCCGCGGGTAGATGGAGGATAGGTGTTTGATATGTTCCTAAAGTACGAACGTAACGGGAATATATACCGTGTGGAAGTGGAGCGTGAAGATCATGAGTATTATATATCCTACGAGGGAGATACCTTCACGGTAACCGCAGAGGAGGTAGATAGGGGATACCTTAAGATCGATCTTGGGGGAAGAGAGATAAAGTGTGTGGTCTCCGAGACCGACGGCAGCAAATATGTCTTCCTGAACGGTGAGGTATTCGAAGTATCGCCTTTGGAGCTCACCGGAAGAAAGTTCGACGGTAAGATGGATAGCGGTGCCGGAGAAAGCGACTTTAAATCGCCTATCTCGGGTAAGGTGGTCAAGGTGGAGGTTCAAGAGGGGGACGAAGTTAAAACCAGTGAAGTAATGATGGTCATCGAAGCGATGAAGATGGAATATTTGATAAAGGCACCCTGGGACGGTGTAATCGAGAAGGTCAACTTCTCACAAGGTGATCAGATCGAGATAGGCGAAGAAACCCTGGTCATGTCCGAGGAGGAATGAATATGGAAATAATGGAAAGTGAAATAGATACATCCGGAGACGAGTACAAAAAGAACTACGAAAGGTATGAGAGGTTGGTTAACGACTTGAAAGAACACATATCTGGGGCTATGAAGGGAGGAGGCGATGAACGTATTGAATTACATAGATCCAGGGGAAAAATGCTGGCAAGAGAAAGGATAGAGGAACTCCTCGACCCCGACACACCTTTCATGGAGTTCAACACCCTGGCTGCCTACGGTCTTTACAACAACAATGCACCTGCGGCGGGTATAGTAACGGGTATAGGCATAGTTCACGGAAGGGAAGTAGTTGTTGTGGCCAACGATGCCACGGTTAAGGGAGGAACGTACTATCCCATGACAGTTAAAAAGCATCTGAGGGCACAGATGATCGCCCTATATAATAACCTGCCTTGTATCTATCTTGTGGATTCCGGAGGTGCATTTCTACCGATGCAGGACGAGGTATTCCCCGATAGAGAACACTTCGGTAGAATATTCTTCAATCAGGCCAGGATGGCCTCCAACGGTATACCTCAGATCGCGGTTGTAATGGGTATGTGTACCGCAGGGGGCGCCTATGTACCGGCCATGTCCGATGAAGCGGTTATAGTAAAGGGTACGGGCACCATTTTCCTGGGTGGCCCACCTCTAGTAAAGGCAGCCACAGGTGAGGAGGTAAGTGCCGAAGAGCTGGGTGGTGCTGATATCCACTGCAGGGAAAGCGGTGTGGCGGACCACTACGCCGTTGACGATACCCATGCAATCCACATTACACGTGACATAGTGGAGAACCTTAACAGGCCGGAAAAGACCTATCTCGATGTAAGAAAACCGGAAGAACCATATTACGATCCCAAGGAGATATATGGTATAATACCGGACGACCCCAGAAGGCCTTTTGAGGTGCGGGAAATAATAGCTAGGATAGTTGACGGCTCCAGATTCCAAGAGTTCAAGGAACTTTACGGCCCTACCCTGGTTTGCGGTTTCGCCAGGATCATGGGTTACCCTGTTGGCATATTGGCCAACAACGGGGTACTATTCTCCGAGTCTGCCCTCAAGGGAACACACTTCATCGAACTCTGCTGTCAGCGTCACATACCTCTTGTATTCCTTCAGAATATTACGGGGTTCATGGTGGGTAAAAAATACGAAGCCGGCGGGATAGCAAAGAACGGTGCGAAGATGGTCACCGCCGTTACCAACGCGCAGGTACCGAAATTCACCGTGATGATAGGCGGTTCATTCGGCGCCGGTAACTACGGTATGTGCGGTAGGGCATATAACCCGAGACAGCTTTGGATGTGGCCCAACGCAAGGATATCCGTTATGGGTGGTGAACAGGCCGCTAGCGTGCTGCTGACGGTTAAACGAGATCAGCTCTGGCGTAAAGGTAAAGAACTGACGGAAGAGGAAGAGGAGGAGATAACAAAACCCATTACCGATAAGTACGAAGATGAAGGAAATCCCTATTACAGTACCGCAAGGATATGGGACGACGGAGTGATAGACCCTGTGGATACGAGGATGGTCCTTGCACTGGGTATATCGGCATCGTTGAATGCCCCCATCTCCGAGTGGAAACCAAGCATGTTCAGGATGTAAAAATCATGTATATTTAGGGTGCGTAAGTTCCCTTTAGAACGGCCTTATCAAGGATGTGGTCTTTCAGTGCGTGTTTCACATCCTTCTTTGTAGCACCTTCGGGCAGTTCAAGTTCTTTATCTAGTGCATAGAGTTCGAACATGTACGTGTGCTCTCTATCAGGAGGGTTCGGTCCTCCGTAACCCGGTTCGCCATAGTCGTTCTTCCCTTCAAGCGCACCTTCGGGCACGATGCCCTCCTTTATTTTCTTGATCTCGGGAGGTATGTTCCATATGATCCAATGATCCCAAACTTTACCTGCAGGTTTCATCGCATCCGGGTCGTCCATTATCAATGCCAATGAGATAGTGTCCTCGGGTACACCCTTGATATTCAAAGGGGGGTTGATGTTTTCGTTCTTGTATCCGTATCTTCTCGGTATCTTTTCCCGGTGTTCGAAAACGGGGCTTTCTAACTTCAGTCCTGACATATTTTTCACCTATGTATAACTTCGATCATGTTTACAGACCCAAACGTTTGGCGATTACCATATGCTGTACTTCAGAGGTTCCCTCGCCGATGGTACACAGCTTTACATCCCTGAAGAAACGTTCAACGTGGTTCTCTTTTAGGTATCCGTGACCGCCCAGTATCTGTATCGCCTTTCTTGCGGCCCTGACACCTGTTTCAGACGCAAATAGTTTTGCCATTGAAGCTTCCCTACTGAAGAACTCTTCATTGTCCTCCATGTAAGCCGCACGATGTACCAGCAACCTGGCGGCGTCTATCTCGGTAGCCATGTCCGCTATCATGAACTGTATCGCCTGGAAATCAGTTATGGGTTTTCCGAACTGCTCTCTCTCTTTAGCGTAGGCTATACTTCTATCGAGGGCACCCTGTCCTATACCTACGGACATCGCGCCTATGGCCGCTCGACCTCTGTCCAATATGGTCATAGCGCCTGTGAAGCCTTCGCCGGGGTTACCGAGGATACTATCTTCCGGAACTCTGCAGTCCTCGAAGAACATCTCGGTCGTAACCGTTCCACGCAGTCCCAGCTTATCCTCCTCCACACCGTACTTCATACCAGGATTCCCCTTCTCCACGGCAAAGGCAGATATACCCCTGGCGCCTTTGCTTTTATCGGTCATCGCCATAACTACTACCACCTCGGCGATGCTGCCGCTGGTGATGAATTGTTTAGTGCCGTTGAGCACCCATTCGTCCCCATCCTTTACGGCGGTTGTCTGGCAGCCTGCAGCGTCGGAACCGGCGTTTGGTTCCGTGAGTGCCCATGCAGCCAGAGCCTCTCCGGTAGTCAGTCTGGGTAGATATTTACGTCTTTGTTCTTCCGTTCCTTTTTCGTAAATGTGGCCTACCCCCAGGGAATTGTGTGCCTCGATGGTAAGACCATGGGAACCGCACACCTTTGATACCTCTTCAAGTGCCAGCATGTAGCTGATCTTGTCGATACCGGAACCGCCGTATTCCCGGGGGACCGTCATCCCCATCAAACCGAGTTTTCCGGCCTTCTTTATGGTTTCCCATGGAAATTCATGCTCCTTATCAACTTTCAAAGCTATGGGTGCCAGCTCTTTTTGGGCAAAATCGCGTACAGTATTTTTGAACATTTTCTGTTCGTCTGTAAGGTTGAAGTTCATATTGTTTACACCTTTTAATTGGGTCATGGAAGTAGTTGTCGGGAGTTTAAAAAATGTTCGGTTGCATACATGATAAACACCGTCTTTTTAGAACGAGGGTATTAGAAGAGTTTATAATACAAGTGGTTTATCCACCTTTAATATACAGGAGCGATATCAATGGATATTGTCAAGATAGAAAACGTGGTTGCTACTTCATCAATGGAAGCGAAACTCGACTTAAAAGAGATATCAAGGGTACTTGACGGTTCGGAATACGATCCGGAGATATTCCCGGGTCTAGTCTATCGCATGACCTCACCGAAAACATCCATTTTACTATTCGGTTCGGGCAAGGTTGTGTGCACCGGCGGAAAGACGGTTGACGACGCAAAGGCAGGGATCAACAAAGTGAAAGAACAACTCCAAGATAATGGGATAGAAACAGCTGAAGAGCTTGAGGTGACGGTGCAAAACCTTGTAGCTACATGTGACATCGGAGCTGTGCTAGATTTGAACATGACTGCCATCTCACTGGGATTGGAGCGTGTGGAATACGAACCCGAACAGTTTCCCGGGCTGGTGTATCGTGTAAAAGATTCATGCGCCGTACTATTACTATTCTGCTCGGGGAAAATAGTGTGCACGGGCGGAAAGAACATCAAAGACCTAGAGGACGCCGTCGAGTCCACAAAAAAAGAACTAAGAATGGCGGGTTTGATACGTTCATAATATGTTAAGGACCGATGCTAACTTCCGTAAGGACTTCTCCAAAAACCTATTATAACACCCTATCTTACCATCTTCTAAGGTGCTTTTAGATGATAGAAATAAGGTTTCACGGAAGAGGTGGTCAAGGCGCGGTTACAGCATCAGAATTCCTTGCCCGGGCTGCCTTCAACGAGGGAAACGACGTGCAGGCTTTTCCAATGTACGGCGTGGAGCGAAGAGGTGCCCCTGTTACTGCTTTTACCAGGATCGACAGCAAGGCTGTGCGTAACAAAGCACAGATACATGAGCCGGATGTCGTGATAGTTATGGACATGGCACTACTGGATGCTGTGGATGTAACCGCAGGCCTAAAACCGGGCGGTAAGGTAATATTGAATACCGGTAAGGCGCCGGAAGAATTGAAAAAGACTCTAGGTGTTGACAACCCTGTTTACACAGTGGATGCCAGCAGTATAGCCGTGCAGCATCGTCTGGGCTCCAAGGTTGCTCCCATAGTGAACACCGCCATACTTGGCGCGGTGGTTAAGGCTACGGGCCTAGTCAAGATAGAGTCCCTTTTGGATGTGGTAAGGGAGGATGCACCTGTTAAGAAAAAGGAAAATGCAAAGGCCACTCAGCAGGCCTACGATGAAGTCAGAGGTGAGAATCATGACTAAAGAGGAAGTTTACAGAATAGTTATAGACCCGAAGGATCACCGTGATGTACCCCTTACCTTCATCACAGACTGTCCATCCTACCTGATGACGAAGACGGGAAGCTGGAGAACACTTAGACCGATAGTGGACAATGAGAAATGTATCAAATGTGGTATCTGCTGGAAGTTCTGCCCCGATGTTTCCATTCATGTTAAGGACGACGGCGCCGAGGTGGATTACGAGTTCTGTAAGGGCTGTGGTATATGTGCCAAGGAATGTCCAGTAGATGCAATTATAATGGAAAAGGAGGAAGACTATGTCTGAAATGAAGATAGTATCCGGTAATTTTGCAGCTGCCTACGGCGCGAAATTGTCCCGGGTCGAAGTTGTAGCTGCATATCCCATCACCCCACAAACGGAAGTAGTAGAAAAGATAGCTCAGCTGGTTTCCGAGGGGGAAATGGATGCGGAATATGTTATGGTGGAGAGCGAACATTCCGCCATGGCCGCATGTATAGCGGCATCCAACACAGGCGCAAGAGCTTACACTGCATCTTCCGCCCACGGACTTGCCCTGATGCACGAACTGCTCATTTGGGCGTCCGGTGCAAGATTGCCTGTGGTAATGACCAACATAAACAGAGCGATGGGTCCACCGTGGAGTGTTTGGGCGGATCATCACGACACCCTAGCACAGAAGGGAACCGGCCAAATGCAATTCTTCTGCGAGAACAACCAGGAAGTTTTGGACAGTGTTATAATGGCCTACAAGATAGGTGAAGATGCGGAAATAATGCTGCCTTCCATGGTCGTGGAGGACGCCTTCATACTGAGCCATACCAAAGAACCGGTTGAAATATATGATCAGGAACTGGTGGATGAATTCTTACCATCTTACGACCCCGAATACAAACTTGATGTTGAGAGACCCTTCGGGTTCGGCTCTCTCGGTATGCCCGACTGGTACATGGACTTCCGATACAAGATTGCCGAGGCCTTCGAGAAGGCACCGGATAAGATAGAGAAGGTAAACAAGGAATTCAGCGAGATATTCGGTAACGACAACGGCGGTCTCATCGAAGAGTACAAAACAGATGGCGTAGATGTTCTCATAGTGACAATGGGTTCAATATCCAGTACATCCAAGGATGTCATCGACGAGCTCAGAGCAGAAGGACACAATATCGGTCTTGCCAGATTACGCACATTCAGACCCTTCCCTGTTGAAAAATTCAGGAAAATCACAAAGGGTGTAAACGTTGTCGGAGTAATGGACAGGAGCTACACCTTCGGCCACGGTGGCGACGCTGCCAGGGAGATCAAGGATGCACTGTACGGACACCGTGACTTGATCCTGAAGGACTATATCGTCGGTTTAGGCGGTAGAGATATGACTCCTAAGATCCTGAAAAACATAATGTTAGATGCGATTTCACTTCAAGATAAAGGATTAGACAACGAGATAGAATGGGTCGATCTTCGAATCAACCAGGAACGATGGAGGCGATAAAGATGGCAAAAGTACCTGAAATAGAATTGATGTTCCAGGGAACCACGGCATGTCCGGGCTGCGGCGCGGGGAATGCCATGAGATACTTACTAAAAGCACTGGGTAAAAACACCATAATCAACATACCAGCATGCTGTTGGGCCGTTATACCCGGAGTTTACCCTTCAAGGAATTTGGATATTCCGCTCCTGTACAACGCCTTCGAAGCAACCGGTGCTGCATCTTCCGGAGTTAGAGCCGCATTGAACGCCAAGGGCGTAGATCCCCGTGAGATAACGGTGGTAGGATTTGCAGGAGACGGCGGCACGGCGGATATCGGTATCCAAGCTCTTTCGGGTTGTGTCGAAAGGGGTACGGATACGATACAGGTGATGTACGATAACGAAGCTTACATGAACACCGGTATCCAAAGAAGTGGTGAGACGCCCTACGGTGCATGGACCACTACAACCCCAGTGGGCAGTAAACAGGCCTGGAAAAAAGCTCCGAAGAAGAACATGATGGAGATAATGAATGCCCACGGAATACCATACGCCGTTACGATGAGTATCGCTTACCCGGAATTAATGATCGAAAAGATACAGAAGGCAAAGGATATTCTCGGGCCGAAGTTTGTCCATATATATGCACCGTGTCCAACCGGCTGGCGTTCGAACCCTTCGGATACGGTAGAACTGGCTAGACTCGCAGTAGATACTTGTGTGTTCCCACTCTACGAGATAGAGAACGGCGTTTACAACGTATACAAAAAACCCAAGAAAAAGGTGCCTGTAAAGGATTACCTCAAGATACAAGGCAGGTTCAGACATCTTCCCGAGGAAGAGGTTGAACGTATACAGAAGAACGTTGATTTGGAGTGGGAAAAACTTCTGAAAAAGGTAAAATTTACCAAGGAATAGGTGGTAAAATATGAAAGAACTCCTCCATGACGAGCCCGGTAAAAAGATACTGCTACTGGGTAACGAAGCTATAGTACGCGGCGCTCTTGAAGCCGGGATAGGCCATGGTTCGACTTACCCCGGAACACCTTCTTCCGAGATAGGAAATACTTTCGAGAAAGTAGCCAAGGATTACGGTATGTACTTTGAGTACTCGGCCAACGAGAAGGTGGCCCTGGAAGTCGGGGCTGCGGCCGCCGTGTCCGGTGTACGTTCCATGGTATGGATGAAGCACGTCGGCGTCAACGTTGCGGCGGATGCCCTGATGACACTGATGTACTGCGGCACCCGTGCCGGATTGGTACTTGTGGCTGCCGGAGACCCGTCGGTGCACTCGAGCCAGAACGAGCAGGACAACCGCTACTATTCACAGCTGGGAAACATACCCATGCTTGAGCCCACCACACCCCAGGAGGCCAAAGAGATGGTGAAGTACGCCTTCGACCTTTCGGAGAAACTGGAGTTACCGGTTTTAATACGTACCACAACGAGGGTAAATCACGCAAGAGGGATCGTCACCTTCGGTGAGTTGAAACCACCGGCTGAAAAAGGACATTTTGAGAAGGACCCCGGAAGGTTCGTGGCGGTACCATCGACGGCATTGAACAATCACCCTCGACTGCTTAAACATATTAAAGAAGCGGAGCCTATATCAGAAGAATCTCCCTTTAACGTTGAATATGACTGTGAAGAACCGGAACTCCATATCGTTGCTTCGGGCGCCGGCTTCAATTACGCCCTTGAGGCTAAAGAGGTTCACGGCCTACCTGTAAAGATACTGAAACTCGGTATGACCAATCCTTTTCCAAAGGACAAGGTATCCGAATTCATAAGAGATGCAGAACGTGTATTGGTGGTAGAAGAGCTTGAACCGTTCCTGGAGGATAAGATAACTCAGATAGCTAAAGACATCAATCCCGGAGTGGAAATATACGGAAAACACACGGGACATTTTTCGCGTCTTTACGAGTACAACCCCGATATAGTTCTGGAAGCACTTTCTAAATTAATCGATTTGGACGTAAAAGACGAATCACTTAAGCCAAAGGAATTTTCATTACCTACAAGACCACCTTCATTATGCCCCGGGTGCCCTCATCGTGCAACTTATTACGCGGTGAAACGTGCACTGGGTAAGAAGGAAGCAGTTTTTTCAACGGACATCGGTTGTTACACTCTCGGAATACAGGACCCCATGAATATGGCGGACTTCTTGCTGTGCATGGGCTCCAGCGTGGGTGCCGCCGGAGGCTTTTCAAAGAACACCGACCAGAAGGTTTTTGCCTTTTTAGGCGATTCGACCTTTTTCCATTCAGGGCTGCCGGCACTGGTTAGCGGTGTGTACAATCAGCACGATTTTGTTTATGTTATAATGGACAACAGAACAACTGCCATGACGGGGCATCAACCGCATCCGGGAACCGGTATTACAGGCATGGGCGACCCTGCACCGATGCTGTCGATCGAGAATCTAGCTAGAGGTGCAGGTGTGGAATTCGTGGAAACCGTCGATCCCTTCGATATAGAGAAAACCACGGAAGTTTTCCGAAAGGCGATAGAGCATCCGGGAATAGCCGTTGTTATACCAAAGCATGCATGTGTATTGATAGAGGAAGGCAAGATCAAAGGTCCTGCTTACGTCGTGGATCAGGATGTGTGTAAGCAGTGTCATGTATGTACGGATAAATTCGGATGCACGGCACTTGTGCGCGATGGAGATGTTGTTACCATAAACGCAACCCTCTGTATAGGGTGTGACCAGTGTGCCCAGGTGTGTCCCTTTGACGCCATAGGACCGGAGGTGGAATAGATGACCAATATAGTTATCGTAGGAGTAGGCGGACAGGGAATATTGATCTCTTCCCAGGTGATCGGAAGGGCCGCCATGGCCAAAGGACTTGACGTGTTCATGAGCGAGGTACACGGCATGGCACAACGCGGAGGTGTTGTTGTAACCACGGTAAAACTTGGGGAAAAGGTATACAGCCCTTTGATAGGCGATGGAGATGCGGACATAATACTTGGTTTCGAACCCATAGAGACCTATCGTGCCATCAGGAAAGCATCCAAAGATACATGGGTGATTACCAACACCGCACCGATAGTTCCTTTTACGGTGAGTACCGGCAAACAGAGCTACCCTGATATAGATGATATATTCAAATCTCTGGAAGAGGTGACGGATAAATTCGTCAAGATGGATGCAAGAAAACTTGCCATGGAAGCCGGCGCAGCTATCACACAGAACATAGTTATGGTCGGCGCACTCACAGCTACAGGAGTACTTCCCATGTCCAAAGAGGAGATGCTGGAAGCGGTAAGGCAAAGTGTGCCGGAGCGTTTTATGGAAATCAATGAAAAAGCATTCTTAAAAGGCTTTGAGCAGATATAGGAATGAACGCTAAAAAACGCTCACTGACCCTTATCATAGCCGCTGCTTTTCTTATACCCCTAGCCGGGTCTATTTATATGCCGAATATAGGTAACGTGAGTTTAGAATTTGGTTACACCTATCTCATTCCTTTGACGGTAACGGGATACGTTCTTGCGGAAGCCTTGTCGTATCTTGTTTACGGTCCCCTTTCCGACAGGTACGGAAGAAGGAAGGTTTACATACCAGCACTATACGGCTTTACCGTTTCTTGTGTTCTATGTTATATCTCTTGGAGTGCCGGTATACTAGTCCTTTTTAGGGTCTTTCAAGGATTGTGTGTTACAACGGGTTTTGCCGTGGGATCTGCGGTAATTGCCGATGTATACCATCCATCGGTACGGGGCAAGGCAATGGGCACTTTTTTCGCAATCCCCTTGATCGCACCACCCATCGGGTTTTTTCTAGGAGGTTTCATAGGTAGTTTTTTCGGTTGGAGATACGTATTTTTGCTATTGGCAGTAGTGGGATTGACGGTAGCAATATTGTTTACACTTTTCTTTGAAGAGACAAAAAGTAATTTCATAGAGGTGCGGGGTATGAAGAAGATAGCTTTCGGTGTTTTACGAAATCGCAGGTTCGCTTCTTCGACTTTACTAGGTGTATCTTTATTCGCAACCCTCTATACCTTTCTTGTGTTCTTCGCTATCATATTGGTCGATATTTACGGCCTACATTCCTTCGGGATCGGACTGTTATTCATGGGTGTCGCCTTGGCGGACTCTATTTTCGCTTACATCGGAGGCAGGCTGTCAGATAGATTCTCTCGACAAGGGGTATTCACCGTTGGAAGTATTTTATGTATAATAGGAACATTTATGTTTTCTTTATCGATCGGCCTACAATTATTTTACCCATCTGTGTTTTATCTTTTATTTGCAGTTGGGCTTGGTTTGTCAAGCCCGTCTTTGATCACTTATGTATTGGAAACCGCACCTGATAGCACGGGAACTGCGTCCGGT
>JAFDTZ010000153.1 GCA_019594305.1 Thermoplasmata archaeon | reverse complement strand
GCCTGCATCGGTGAAAGTGGTTTGGGTCTTCATCTCAACTGTGCTCTTGCCTTCTACCTCACCGGCACCTTCTCCCAGAGAGCTATCTTGTCCGCTGGTTTCGTTGTCCCAGAAATTACCGGTCAACTCATAGCCAGCACCGAATGTATCGTTGAATTCGTACCCTAAAAATCCATTGTTATCAAGTGCAGGAACCCCGTCATAATTTATGCTCCCTGTAGAGTAGCTGTGTATTATCTTTCCATTGGAGTTTCCTCCTGCAAAGCCACCAAAGGTCACATGATCTGAACCGGTTGTCCTGGTAACTGAGCCCCGGGAGTATGAGTTGTATATTAAGCCAGTATGGTATCCTACAAAGCCACCCACAAAATCCTCTCCTACGACTTCCACATTTGCGTAGCTTCTGTGTATCGTGCCCCCTTCGTTGTATCCAACCACACCACCGATGCCCCATCTTCCTGAAGCGCTACCAATTGCATAGGAATTGTTTATAGATCCGAAAAATGAGTTCTCTCCCACTAGAACAGCGATGTAACTATCTCCGATAACGGTGCCTTCGGCATAGGTGTTGCTGATAGGTCCATATCCATAACCGACGAGAAGTCCTATACTAGACCAACCTGATGCATGACCTTTTACATAGGAATCATAAATCGAGCTCTCGTAATTCCATCCTACGAGACAACCAACATAACTATTGCCTGTTACATCGGCATCAAGGAGACCTACGTTGCGAACTATTGCACCGGGACCGAGCACTCCAAAAAGACCTATGTAATTGGGGGTTGTCCGATTTATGTACAATCCACTGATGGTATGATCCTGTCCGTCGAAAACGCCATAGTAATAATTACTACCCGCCGATTGTCCTACAGGATGGAATCCAGAACCTTGCTCAGGGCTTGTACCCCACATACTGGAAGGATTGGTGATATCAGATACATCTATATCACGTTCCAGTGTATAATTTGCATCGAGGTCCATCAACATGAGCTGTAACTGGTGGCTGTTCTGTATCTTGGTTGAGTACTCCATCCGCAGGAACGGTCTGGTTTCACCGTCAACCATCCACCATACATCATCGAAGTCCCAGCCTGCATCGGTGAAGGTGCTCTGGGTCATCATCTCTGTTGTAGTTTTTCCCTCTATTTCTCCATCATCTTCCAATGTGGAGCTGGTCTGGCCGCTGGAATCCATATCCCAAAAGTTATTGATATATTCGGGATTATTGTGGTGACCTACAAAACCTCTACTTGAAACGCCATTTACTCTGCCCGTGGAATAGCAATTCTCAATAGTTCCATAATTATTCCCTATAAATCCAGCTACCGCACTAATGCTAGCTATAGAGCATGTGACGGTACCTGTTGAATAACAGTTATAGACGTAACCCCTGTTATGCCCTATGAATCCGCCCAAATGGTTTTCTCCTACTACATTCCCTTTTGAATAAGATCTTTCGACCCGAGCAGATGAGTGGAATATATAACCGATCAGTCCACCCACATAAGCACTATCGGGTGCATCAACATCTACTTCAGCATAGCAGTCTATGACTTCACTCATAGACCGGATTATGCCTATCAAACCACCTACTCCGAAATCTCCATTAGACTGGGTAACATAACCGGAAACTCCAACGTTCCTTATGGAAGAGACACCTTGCACCGTAGAGATGAGTACGGCTGTACCCTCTTCAAAGGAGTTCCCACCACCATCTATGTACGCATCCAAAACCTTCAGGTTTTCGATGACCGCTGCATTGATCTCTCCGAAAAGAGCGACCCTAGTTGAGTCGGGACGGGATATGTAAAGTCCTGTGATAGTATGATTTCTACCGTCTAGGCTGCCTGTGAAGGGATGTGTACCGTCGCCTATCGGCAAGAAGCCATCACCATCATTCCATGTACTAGTTATGGAAGCATCTATATCGTTGGCCAGTGCATAGTGTGCACTCAGGTCGTTGCTCATGTCCTGCAGATCGTATGCATCGAATATCCAGTAGGGATCTTCCGGTGTACCTTCTCCCACGTTCTGCCAAGTAAAGATAGGGTAAGTGACATCTTCCACCATCCTCCATATATCATCGAAGTTCCAGCCAGCGTCGGTGAAGGTGTTCCGGGTCATCATCTCGGCGGTAGTCTTGGGTATTCCTCTACCAACATCATCATCTTGACCGGTTGTGTTTGTGTCGTAAAATGAGTTTGTGGTCGTACCAGCAATACCACCCACAAGGCCTCCTAGATCTGTGGATCCACTCACACTTCCCGTCGCATACGAGTTTAACACATCATGGTCGGAATTAATCTGCCCGATAAGACCACCTGCACGGAATGTTGAAGTCACGTCTCCGGTTGAGTATGTATTGCTTACAACGATACGTACAGAATTGGTATAGCCGATCAGACCTCCTACCCTGGTACTATCTGGCGCATGAACATTTGCAGAGGAATATGATTTGGTAATATAGCAGGTTTGCCCAGTGGGAACTTCTCTTACAACACCTACCAATCCACCAACTCCGAATATTCCATCTGTTTGAGTAACTTGACCGGATACCCCTACATTATCGACCGTAGCAGCACCTCTAATAAGTCCAGCTAATATTCCCGTTCCTTTATCCCAAGTATCACCTCGACCATTTACATAAGCATCAAAGATATTGACATTTTGAATTCTCGCGTTTCCCATCTCTCCAAACAAGCCAGTATGATTTGATAGAGGTCTGTCTATGTAAAGTCCTGTTATAGTATGATTTCTACCGTCTAAACCACCGTTGAATGGATTTGTCTCATTGCCTATGGGCAATAACCCGTCACCACCGTTCCATATTGTGGTTTCCGAAGCATTTATGTTGTTGAGTAGTATGTATTCTTCGCTTAAATTCAGCTTCATGAGCTGCAGTTCTTCCACTGTCGTTATCCCGGTGGTATGTTCCAACTGAAGCCTGGGATAGCCCGCCATGGCCCATGTGCCCGGGATATCGAAGTCCCAGCCCACGAAAGTGCTCTGGGTCATCATCTCGGTGGTTGTCTTGCCGGTTGCATTGCCAAACGTACCTGTTTGCCCGCTGGTATCAACGTCCCAGAAATTGCCTGACATGTGATAGCCCCCTCCGGTGAAGACCGCACCGGCAAAGCCCTTGTCCGTCGGATCAGCAACACCTTCGTAATGCACGCTACCAGTAGAGTAGCAGTTTATAATCGTTGTCTGATGGTTGTATCCTATGAATCCACCTATACTTTCGCTAGCACCGGTAGCACGGGTAACTGTACCTGTGGCATAAGAGTTCATTATCACCCCTTCTATATTTTTCCTCCCTATGAATCCACCTACATCGCTTGTTCCTGTTACGTCACCGGAAGAGTACGAATTTAATATATCAATTGGAGTGGACCCTGTTGGTTGGCGTGCATATCCTATCAAACCACCAACACTTTGACTATTGGGTGCATAAACATCTGCCGTCGAATAACAATCTGTGATCGTTGTTCCCGTAACGGACTCTCTGACTATTCCGACCAATCCGCCGACGCCGAAATCACCTATGGATTGAGTCACAGTACCTGAAGTTCCTACATTCTTTATCAATGAATCCCCTTTCACTGTACCAGCCAATATTCCAGTTCCTTGATCATATTGAGACCCTGCACCGTCGATGGAAGCGTCGAATATTCTTAGGTTCTCCACGACTACATCGTACATCTCTCCAAATAAGCCTACTCTGGTGGTGCCTGAGCGGTTGATGTGAAGACCGCTTATGGTATAGTTATTACCGTCTAAACCACCGGTGAATGGATTTGTGCCGTCGCCTATCGGCACAAAACCCTCACCATCGCCCCACATACTAGTTCCCGACGCATCTATATCGTTGGCAAGTGCGTAATGAGCGCTCAGGTCGTTGCTCATATTCTGTAAGTCGTCAACATGGTATATCATGTATGGACTCTCCGGAGAACCATCTCCTAGCAGATTTTCTGCCTGTGACACTCCTTCAAAAAATTCATTTCCAGTCACCATCGCTGTGACTATAGACATGCTCCCTAGCACCACCATTAATGACATTGTCAATGCCAGTATCCTTTCTTTTTTCATATGTTTCACTCCTTTTTAGATGAAAATATTTTCACCATTATACCAAGCCAAATAATTTATGCCAATATAAAATTATCTATATTTACATTGGTTTTTAGCATAAAAGGTACAGATCAATTTATTCCGGATTATTAGAGCTCCCACTCAGTTTAAGTATGAACGAGTGAAGGAGGAGTAACGCCTCGGAATTATTCCAACGGCTCTTCAACGCCTTCGAGGGGCGTCTCCTCTTCCGGTGGTGCGTCGAATTCCGACGGCTCTTCCGTTCCTTCAAAAGGCATCTCCTCTTCCGGCGGAGCATC
>JAFDTZ010000146.1 GCA_019594305.1 Thermoplasmata archaeon | reverse complement strand
TTTTCGAAGTCCCAGCCTGCATCGGTGAAATTAGACTGAATCATCATCTCGCTTGTGGATAAACCTGTAGCATTGCCTTCTGTGTCGTTCTGTCCGCTCGTATCAACGTCCCAGAAGTTTCCGGTCATCTCATAGTTACCATCTGTATCCACACTACCCACAAAACCTCTATCGCTGGGCTGTGTGGAATCTTGCCAATATACAGGACCGGTAGAGTAACAATTGATAATCTTCGATCGAAAGTTACGACCACAGAAACCAGCTAAAGTGGTCTGAGTCCCAGTTGTTCGTGTTATGGTTCCGGTCGAATAGGAGTTAAAGATATTACCGTTCGAACCGACCAATCCGACAAATCCTCCCACTGCACTACGACCGGAAACATTACCTGTTGCGTAAGAATAACTGATGCTTTGTCCGGAATTACTCCCTACGAAACCTCCAACGCTAGTGGTCCCTAAAACATCTCCCGTTGCATAACAGCGTTCAACCCTCCCATAGGATTTAATGCCGATAAGACCACCTACACGGGAAGAAGAACCAGTTGTATCTACGTTGGAGTAAGAATCCGTGAGTCGTGATGGAATACCTGAAAAAGATCCTATAAGACCACCTACGTTTTGATTTCCGGATACAATACCGTCGGAATATAAGTTGTTTAATATTCCTCTACCTCTACCGACCATACTTCCTGTCTCATCAGCACCGGTTATATCAACATCCGTTAGTCCAAGGTTTTTAATCTCCACATCATCAACGTACCCGAATAGACCCGCACGGTTAGAAAACGGTTGATCTACGTATAGATTAGTTATCGTGTGGTTATTTCCGTCGAAGTTAGATGCTATATAGGGTATATAAAGCCCTGGAGGCATGTCCAGGTCATCCGTCAGAACGAAACTGTATTCGTCGGATTCCGAAAAGCCGAGGAGGTACCTCATGCCATCAACGCAGCTTATCTGGTAAGTGTCGTCAACAGGTACTATATATTCATCGTAATCAGATATATCCAAGGACATGCCATTTTCCATCCAATCCGTGAATTGATCATCGAACAAAGCTCCCCGTGTGATATAGTTATCTCCGTTTATCAGAACTTCATCTACGTTATAATGCGAATTTCTCACTATTCCTATAGTATCCCAGTTTCTTCCCACAAGACCACCGACATATATTTCTCCATCGATCTCTCCATGGGCATATGAATCTTCCAAGGTTCTGTGATTTCGACCTATTAACGCTCCTACATTTTCATCGCCACGGAAATGACCCGAGCTATGTGATGAAGCAACCCTACCATCGTTCCTTCCTGTGATACCACCTACGTAAGAATCTCCGGTTAAGTCTGCGTCCAGTAGATTTGTGTTGATTATCTTACTTTCTTCTCTAATATAGCCGAACAGCCCTACGTAGTCACTTGTTGAACGATTTATGTATAGTCCGGATATCTCGTAACCATTTCCATTGAAAGTGCCGTTGAATTGTACAGAAGGGTCCGTCCAATCAAAGGTTCCCAAAGGCTGCCATCCATCTCCTCCATCAGCATTCTCCGAAGCAAATTCATCATAACCATCACATTCCGGTGTAAGATAGTTCATCAAAGAGTAATGTCCGGTAAGATCGTCTCTGATATTGTGCAGTTCTTCCCAACTGGTGATGTATGTAGTATTTACGAATGGATAGCCATCTTCCCTCGTCCATCTCTCATATTCCATGACACCGTTGTCGAAGTCATGTAAAGATATTCTGAATGGACCGTGGGTTATCCAGAAATGTTCATATTCGATGAAGAAGTTTTGCATGAGAACTATATCTCCAGAGTCATCTCCCTGAGTTAACGGTATCGGACTGTTTCGTCCGGCCTGCAAGTAAGGTGGTACAAATTGTGCTAGAGCCATATTTTGCAGGGTTACACTGAAGTCATCTCCTTGTTCAGTACTTAACCAATGCACCCAATTTCGACCGTCTTCATTTTCCCAGGAATAAAGTTGATTATTTAGCGTATTATCGGGAGCTAAAGATGTATTTCCAATCAACTGTGAAGCCGCTTCGTACTGCTGCCACGGCACCTCCGGCATCCAAGGATAATAGTCTGCCACCTGTGAATCGATCGGATCTGTGTATTCTCCGTAAACCGTCACGGTGTCTTCGGCTTCGTTGAAGACTATTCCTACGATGTTGTTGTAGTAGGGCTGATTATCCCACCTCCATGATTCATGGTAATAATGTTCACCCGCGCCGGTATTCCAAGCGAGTTGTTTGCCGAATGCATAGTAGGCCACTAAGTCCTGCATGGTGAATTCGTGCCCGGAGTGCCAGGTACCGAAGTTCCATTCGTATTCAACGGCCGTAGATACCGTGTAACCTGTACCGACTTCATACCACTCTTCTGCATATACATCGTAATTGACAGCATCTTCAGGAACTATTACATCTCTTTCTACGGTAGTCCATTCTGCTCTCATGCCCATGGGTGTTCCGGTGATCGGATTCATCGTTGTAGCGTAGTCTCTGGATATGTCTTGTTGCATGTTACTATAATAATCTAAAGAACCATCTATATTGTTCCAATTGGTCATGTACAATTCGTTGGATCTCTGACCTGCAGTCAAATTACCATCCATGGTTTTTATAGTCCTAGGTGAAAACACATTTGACCACCCGGCTACATTATCTGTGATAAAATCAGTGGAAACATTCTCTTTGTTCATAGTTATAAGGTCTCTTTGAGTTTGTACAAAAATCCTCATACTCTGTTCAACACCCACATCGGTGATGTGTCTTACAGCGTTCCAGTAGGCTTCCTCGTCTTCGAACTCTCCTGCCATCAGAGGAGTTGCCCAATCATCCAGCAGCTCCTGTGCATATGGCTCATCCCTGAGATGGTAGTATCTATTGGAATATCCATAAACACCACCAGGCATGAATGGGTCATAGTCCGTGTAGAACATAACTGGTTGATGATGCCCATAAGCCATGGCTTGTTCTGTGACCCATCCTCCCGTATAGAATCCCCATTCGAAATCGGCGGGATCGGAAAACAGCCAGTCCCATGCCAAGCCTAAATCACCTTCGACCCGTTCGACCTTGATACCGTTCGCCTCCAACATATCTGCAAAATAATGTCCGATCTGAAGACGTTCGTCTCCTTCGCGTATAAGACCTGTTATATTTACATCCATCCAGTCTTCGCCAGGTGGTTGATACTGCCAGAAGTCGGTAGGTGAATCCGATGGGGATCTTAGCACTCCAGCCAAGTCCGGATTATCTATAGCATCTTCCATTGCATCCTGAATCATGTTAGAGGCATATTCTAAATCCCCCTCGTAAGTTATACCATGTTGATCTTCTATCATCCCTAATTCTTCATCGTATACAGGATTTCTCATATTTATGGATTGATATTGAGGTATTGAATATCCCTCGAAGATATCCTCAACAACGTATTCTCTACTTAAAAGCCAGTTTGTAGCGTATCGAATTTCTCTGATAGACAATGGATTGAAACGGAGTGTACCGTCATCTCCGATATCAATCTCAACACCTGATTCTTCTGTCCATGCAGAGTTGAAAGATAGTTCGTTGTAGCCTATATAACGGTCTAAAGTGTTGACATTTTCCTTCTTTTCCTCTTCATAGGTATCGTAAGTCGCCCCGTCTATCTCATGGAGAAACACGTCCAGCGTCCCATCAGCAGTATCGTTGAAGCCGTCCGAAACGGTATCGCGCACTTCGATACGTATGTTATCGACGTAATCGGCGTTCTCATATAGTAATCCTTCCGATTCCGTTATTTCATCTTCCGTCGTCTCCTCGCCAATTGCAACTACAGCAAAAGTGCTGGTCAGCAAAAATATGGCAAAGAGAAGACTCAAGCAGGCTTTTAAACGCTTTTTTACTTTATTTTGCTTGGAGATCTTACCACTGTCCTATAAAATTCAGTAAGGTTCAGATATTTAAGTTTTATCTAATTATAGCAGACAACATATATAATATTCCGAACTCATACCCCTCTCAGATATCCATTGTATATCAATATTTTACCGTCCCAATCTCAGCACCGTAGACAGCCTTCTTTCCTTGTACAGATTCGGATTGAAGAGCACCACCGCGGTGAAGATCTCGAGCCTGCCTATCCACATCAACAGAGACAGTAAGAATCTGCCGGCCGGAGGAACTGCTCGATAATTGTGCGCAGGACCTACCGCTCCTAGTGCCGGCCCGATGTTGCTCAATGATGATACACACGCAGACATACTAGACATTATATCCATGCCCAGAGCTACCAATATGGCGGTTCCAATTACGAATATGAGGATGTAAGCAAGGAAGAACATGCTCACCATCTTCAGCGTATTCTCATTGATGACCCGACCACCCATACGTACGACAAGCATACGTCGGGGATTAATAAATTCTCGAAAACTACGTAATACCATCTTAAACAGTAATACTATACGTAGTACCTTGATACCTCCACCCGTCGATCCTGCAGATGCACCGATGAACATCAGCATCAGAAGTAGTAATCTCGACAATTCCGACCAATTATCATAATTTGCAGTCGTGTAACC
>JAFDTZ010000016.1 GCA_019594305.1 Thermoplasmata archaeon | reverse complement strand
CGCATGCGCTACGCACAGTTTACCGGGTGAGATGCCGTTGAAGGTAGAAATCTTGGACTGCGACGGTAAACTCTTCAAGAATCTAGAGCGCTTATGAAAACTATTTTGATCGGCTTGGGCAATCCATTGCTTACGGACGATGCCATAGGCATCAGGGTTGCCGAATCACTTGCCAAAGAAGGTTTGACCGATATAGACATCGAAGAAGCTTCAGTAGGTGGTATGGAACTAGTGGAGATGATGCTGGGGTATGACCGTGCAATTATCGTAGATTCTATCATCACCGGTAAAAAAGAAGTCGGCACTATTAGCAGGATAACTCCGAAGGATTTTAAGGAAACCCGGAATGTAAGCAACCTGCATAATGTGGGTTTCCTCCAAGCTTTAAAGATATGGTCCGCTACCGGAGATGATATCGTACCTGAAGAGATAGTTATCTACGCTATAGAGGTGGATGATGTGTACACCTTTTCTGAATCGATGACTCCAAAGGTAGAGGACGCACTTCCAAAGACCGTCGAACAGGTTCGTAACGAATTGTGTGGGTAGTTATTCGCCGTAACCTATCTTCTTTACAGCCTCTTTTATCTCGTCTAATACCTCGGGATCTTCGATGGTAGAAGGCATTCTGTATTCCTTGCCATCTGCGATGTGCCTAATTGTTCCCCGGAGTATCTTACCTGACCTGGTCTTCGGTAAACGATCGACCACTACGGCTTTCTTGAAGGATGCTATGGGCCCTACTTCGTTTCTGACCATGCCTATTACATCGGATATGATATCTTCATGAGAACGTTCGGTACCTGCTTTGAGAACCAAAAATCCGATGGGGACTTCGCCTTTTAGCTTATCTTCGACGCCCAATACTGCACATTCGGCTACATCAGGATGTTTGGCCAAGGCCTCTTCCATACTACCTGTGGATAATCGATGGCCGGCAATGTTGATTATATCATCGACTCGTCCCATCACGTAGATGTATCCGTCTTCGTCTATGTATCCGCCGTCTCCGGTAAAGTAAAAGCCTGGATACTCGGTCATATACTCTTTCTCGAAGGCTTCTTCATCCTTCCATAGGGTGATAAAAGTTCCCGGTGGTAATGGCAATTTAACGGCGATAACACCGTGTTCTCCCGGAGGCATCTCCTTTCCACCGAAGGGATCCAGAATTCTTACATCCCAGCCTGGAACCGCCTTCGTTGCAGAGCCCGGTTTGATCGGATACTGTGTCAACCCTCTGAAATTAGCGGCTATCGCCCAGCCGGTTTCCGTCTGCCACCAGTGATCTATCACAGGTACTTTAAGTAGATCTTTTGCCCAGTGATATGTATCCGGATCTGTTCTTTCACCTGCTAAAAATAACGTATCAAATTTGGAAAGGTCGTATTTCTCAAGATATTTACCTTCCGGGTCCTCTCGTTTAACGGCGCGTATTGCCGTTGGTGCGGTGAACAGTACCTTTACATTATGTTCTTCGATCACTCGCCAGAACTGGCCGGCATCTGGAGTACCCACGGGCTTCCCTTCGTACATGATGGTTGTTGCCCCGGAGAGTAGAGGTGCGTAGACAATGTATGAATGCCCAACCACCCAGCCTACATCGGAAGCCGCCCAGTAAACATCACCGGCTTCAATTCCGTATATCTTCTCCATGGTCCATCGTAGAGCAACAGCGTGCCCTCCGTTGTCACGTACAACTCCCTTGGGTTTACCGGTCGTTCCTGAGGTGTAAAGTATGTAAAGTGGGTCGTTTGCATCAAGTTCCACACACTCTGTTTCTTCCGCCTCTGCTTCCAATTCATCCCAATCGAGCTCTCCATCTAACTGTGTTTCTGCTTCCGGCCTTTGCTTCATCACGATCGTTTCTGGTGTATGTTCCGCCAGATTGATCGCCTTGTCCAGCAGTGGTTTGTACTCGATGACCTTCGTACGTTCTATACCGCATGAAGCTGTAAGAATAACCTTGGGTTTAGCATCATCGATACGTATTGCCAGTTCTTTGGCTGCAAATCCCCCGAACACTACGGAATGAACTGCGCCTATACGGGCACATGCCAGCATACTGATAAGAGCTTCGGGGATCATGGGCATGTAGATGATGACGGTATCTCCCTTTTCAACACCGAGGCCTCGCAGGAAGCCTGCTGATTTGGAAACCCTTTCTTTCAACTGGGAGTAGGTGTATTTTTCTATGGTATCGGTCACAGGACTATCATATATCATTGCATACTGGTCGCCCCTGCCTTCCTCAACATGCCTATCGATGGCGTTGTAACACGTATTGATCTTGCCACCTTTGAACCAGCGATTGAATGGTTTGTTTGACTCATCTAAAACCGTATCCCATTTATCGTACCACTTTATCTTTTCAGCTGCTCTACCCCAGAAACTCTTCGGGTCTTGTATCGATTCCTTAAATGCCTTTTCGTATTCGTCCATTTATTATACACCTCATTCAACTTGTTTAGATACTGCACGTATCATAGCTGACAGTTGCTCACATTTGAAACCCTTTTGTTCCATGGCACCTGAAGGACATGCTGAAGCACATGCACCGCAACCTTTGCAAAGTGCTACATCTACCTCTGCAATCTTCTTACTCTCCTCGCCTTCCACTTCTACTATCTCGATGGCACCGTAGTCACATACTGGTGCGCATATGCCACAGCCGCTGCATAAGTCTTCATTCACCACGGCTACCGTACTTACCGATTCAAGAGTATCCTTCGATAGTATAGTGTTTGCACGGGATGCTGCGCCGGAGGCCTGGGCTACAACATCCGGTATGTCCTTGGGTCCCTGACAACATCCGGCGATGAAGATACCGTCGGTGGATGTATCGACCGGTTTTAATTTAGGATGGGATTCGAGGAAAAAGTCGTCCGCCCCGCGAGAGATTCTTAACATACGACCGATATCGTCGGAGCCCTCTCGTGGTATCAGAGCGGGTACGAGCACTACAATGTCCGAAGTTACTTGAAATAGTTTCTGAGTAGCAGTGTCGAAGATATCGAAGTTCAGTTTACCGTCTTTCATTGTTCTTATCTCGGAAGGCCGTCCCCTCATGAAGTTTGTTCCGGTATCCCTAATCCTGCGGTAGAATTCTTCGTATCCTTTTCCGAAGGACCTGATATCGGTATAACAGATATTTATCTCCAAGTCGTCTCCCAAGTGCTCCTTTAGTAAATAAGCGTGTTTAAGAGCACCCATACAGCCGATACGACAGCAGTACTCCTTGAGATCCTTGTCCCTGGAACCGACGCACAGGATAAACGAAACACTCTTTACCTCTCCGTCATCGGACAAACGTTTTATCTCGCCACCCGTTGGACCCGACGAACAGATAAGTCTTTCGAATTCCAAGTTTGTGATTATATCCGGTGAGTGGTTGTACCCGTATTCATACATCTCATTGGCATCCAGCAAATCGTATCCTGTAGCAGCGATGATGGCACCGACGTTGAGTTCTATGATCTCTTCTTCCTGCTCGTAATCTATGGCATCCAGGGTGCATACGTCTTTACACGGGGGACTATCTCCACACTTACCGCTGAGAAGCATAAGACACTTGGAGGGGTCGATGGTGTACTTCAGTGGTACCGCTTGTTGGAATGGTACGTAGATGGCCGAACGTTTACCCAATCCTTCGTTGAATTCGTCGGGTATCTTACCCTTCATACGGCATACAAGGGCGCATTCACCACAGCCGTTGCATTTATCCCAATCTACATAAGTGGGTTTTCGCTTTACCTTAACTTTGTAATCACCTACACTACCTTCTACCTCTACAACCTCCGAATATGTGTAAAGTTCGATGTTTGGATTTCGAGAAACATCCATCATTTTCGGTGTGAGTATACAGGAGGAACAGTCTAGTGTAGGATATGTCTTGTCTAGCTGTGCCATCCGCCCTCCGATACTGGGTTCACGTTCTACTAAATATACCTTGCAGCCCGATTCGGCCAGATCCAAGGATGCCTGAATTCCGGCTATACCACCGCCAATAACCAATGCATCGTGTACGACATCCTTGCTGTAGCTCTCGAGAGGTTCCAGCAACCCTGCTTTTGCGACTGCCATGGAAACCAGATCTTTTGCCTTAAGTGTGGCTTCTTTCTTTTCGTCTTTATGTACCCAGGAACAGTGTTCCCGAATGTTGGCCATCTCCAGGCAGTAAGGGTTCACACCCTCATCAGTGATCACCGCTTGGAATGTGGGCTCATGCATACGAGGACTACAGGCTGCTACCACAACTTTATCCAAATCATACTCTTTGATTGCATCCTTGATAACTCGTCCACCGGGGTCGGAACACATGTACTTGTAATCTGTCGCAAAAATCACGTCGTCAAGTTCCGAGGCATATCGAACTACATCTTCCACATCAACAACACCGGCTATGTTCGTTCCGCAATGGCAGATGAAAACACCGATTCTGGCCATGTTCAGACCTCCTCCTTGGAACTGAGTTTACCAACCGGACTCTTGTTCAAATGCAAGCCCAGTGCTTCTGGTTCCTTACCCAATGCCAAACCGAGTAACTGTATATAGTAAATAACCGGCACGCTCAAAGATGCTCCGACGGTTTGTCCGGCACTGTCCTGTTTTGCATCGAACATCCGTTGCCCCCAGGGACACATGGTGGTCA
This sequence comes from Thermoplasmata archaeon, assembly GCA_019594305.1. Lineage (GTDB taxonomy): Archaea > Thermoplasmatota > Thermoplasmata > Halarchaeoplasmatales > Halarchaeoplasmataceae > Haladaptatiplasma. Next base: position 18,661 of record JAFDTZ010000016.1, on the reverse strand, counting down.
TCCCGTCGAATCCGTGATTTTGTACCGCTTCCAGCTTTTGTCCTGTCTTTGTAAGTGCGGATTCCGATTCGTTCAGTAATATGTGAGCACCGCAGCAGTTCAACTTCTCATTGTAATAATCACTCTCGGCACCGATTGCTTTAAGTAAAGTTTCCAGCTTCTGAGGATTCTCCGAATCGTCCGGTCTCGGAATATCGTTAGGACGGATAAGATGACAGCCGTAATGTGCTGCTATATTGAGTCCTTCCAAGGGCTTTTTTACATGTTTTTTGATCTTATCTATACCTATTTGGTCGTGTAGAAGGTCTAATAGGTGGTAATGCTCTATCGTTCCTTTGTATTCGAGCCCTTCTTCTTTGAGGTAAGAATTTACCTTTTTCTTTAGAGCGGGATTCTTTTTCATAACATCCTTAACTTCCGAGAGCGCTTGATGACAGTATGGACATGGTGCCAGTATATCCAGTCCTTCCTTCTCAAAGAGTGCCATGTTCCTGGCCGAGAGGTACATTGTCAAGGAAAGATTGATGTGCCTTAAAGGTGCACCGCAGCACGCCGGCTCTTCGATATCAACCAATTCCAAACCGAGTTCCGGTAGAACTTCTCTTATGGCGAGTTCGTATGCGTACTGTTCCGTCGGTATCAAACATCCTAGGTATAATCCGATCTTATCCATATCTATCACCTCAGAGTCTCCGTAGCGGCTTTCATCAGTACCTGTTGTAACTTAGGTATCTCTGCAGGTCCTTTCATGGGTGGAAGTCCCAAAGCGTCTCTCGTTACGGCGTTATTTTCCCTATCGACAACCTCTTTCGGAGATTGAATGAATCCCGTACCTAAAACGGCTTGGAGCATATTCGAGTAACCGGAATCTATCTGCTTACCGGAGACGACGGCAATATTCTTAAGTGCGAAGATAACATCCACGGGTGCAAGGTCCTGGGGGCATCTTTCCTTGCATTTCAAGCAAGTAACACAGGTCCATATCTCACTGGAATTCAATAACTCGTCGATGAATCCGGATTTTGAAAGTGCCATCACTTTGTGGGGTTCAAGTTCAGTCAAGATGAAGGCTTCGCAACCCGACGTACATTTACCGCACTGGTAGCAGTCATGTGAGAGGTCCTCCCTTAAACCCTTGATAATTTCATCTACTTTAGCTTGTTGGTTCCCTTCTGGCTCCGCCATGGATGTTAAATCTACTATGCTCATGTTATGTCCACCTATTACTATATTATTCGCCCTTAAAATCGGGCTTTCTTTTCTCGATAAAGGCGTCCATGCCTTCCTTTTGATCCTTAGTATCAAATAATTCGGAGAATAACTCGGCCTCTAGCTCGAGACCTTCGTAAAGTGGTAGGTCGGCGCCTTCGTTTATAGCTATCTTGGCTTTCCTGATAGCCATCGGGCCTTTGCCGGCTATCTTCGAAGCCATCTTCATTGCCGCCTCCAGAACGGGTTCGTTGTCTTGAACGGGCCGCTCTTTTTCGTCCTTTACCTGCTCGCCGTTTTCGTCTAATTTATAACCTCTCACTAAATGCTGTACCAGCCCGATATCGTAGGCCTTATCAGCACCGATAATATCTCCGGTATAAATCAATTCTTTTGCCTTACCAGGGCCGATGCACCTTACCAATCTCTGTGTTCCACCGAATCCTGGTATTACACCCAGGTTTACTTCCGGCTGCCCAAACTTTGCGGCCTCCGATGAGATCCTGATATCACACGCCAGGGCCAATTCGGTTCCACCGCCAAGAGCGAAGCCATTGACAGCGGCGATAACCGGTACAGGTAGTTCTTCGAGACGGCTCAAGGCACCCTGGCCTAATTCGGCGAATTGCCATGCATCATCAAATGACATCTCTTTCATCTCATTTATGTCTGCTCCGGCAACGAATGCCCTGCCTTTACCGGTGACTACAACTGTCCTTAAATCATCGTCTTCTTCTAGAGATTCCAGCACCTCGTGTAATTCACTCAGTAGTTCCGTGCAAAGAACGTTCATAGGTGGGTTGTTTATGTATATTATCGCTATCCCGTTATCCATTTCCAAATCTATCATGGGACACACCTACTTTGAATAGTCGTAAAAACCTTTCCCCGACTTCCTACCTAGATAGCCTGCTCGAACCATGGTTTTCAGCAACGGGCAAGGTCTGTACTTGGAATCGTTGAACTCATTGTAAAGAACTTCCATTATGTGCAGTACGGTATCGAGACCGATAAGATCACCGAGAGCCAACGGACCCATGGGATGGTTCATACCGAGCTTCATCACCTGGTCGATGTTTTCGGCTTCAGCGACACCGTTCTGTAGGCAGTAAACCGCCTCGTTTATCATGGGTATGAGAACTCTGTTGGAAACGAATCCCGGTGAATCATTAACTTCTACCGGTATCTTGCCCATCTCTTCCGATAGTGCGATTATTATCTCGGTTGTTTCGTCGGATGTAGCTAGACCTCTGATAACTTCGACGAGTTTCATCAAAGGCACCGGATTCATGAAGTGCATACCGATGAATTTGTCTGGTCTCTTTGTGAAGGATGCCATCTTCGTTATGGGTATTGTGGAAGTGTTGGACGCCAGTATGGTATCAGGTCCACAGAGCTCGTCTAACTCGGAGAATACTTTTTCTTTAATGTTCACGTCTTCGATCACCGCTTCGATCACAAGGTCACAGTCCTTGAGGTCCTTCATATCTGTGGTACCGGTGATGCGTGACAAGACATTCTCCTTGTCTTCGGCGGTTATCTTTTCCTTTTCAACACCTTTTGAAAGAAACTTGTCGATGCCTTTCATGCCGTTATCAACAAAATCTTGTTTGATGTCCCGCATTATAACTTCATATCCTGTCTGAGCGGACACCAGGGCTATACCGTGACCCATGGTTCCCGCGCCTACGACTCCTATTTTTTTTATTTCCATTTTATCACATCTCTACTATCATTGCTACTGCGTTTCCGCCGCCGAGACACAGTGTAGCCAATCCTCTGTGTGCACCTCTGTCCTTCATTGCGTAAAGCAGAGTTGTTAACACCCTCGTACCGCTGCATCCGATGGGGTGTCCCAGTGCAACTGCGCCTCCGTGGACGTTGAATTTATCTTCAGGTATGTCGAACTCTTTCTGTACCGCTGCCGATGCAGAAGCGAAGGCTTCGTTGTGCTCTATCAGGTCGATATCATCGATGGTGAGGTCATTTCTCTTCATCAATTCCTTCATTGCAGGGACCGGTGCTTTCATAACATGTTCCGGTACCACGCCTGCTGTGTTGTAATCGGTTATCTTGGCCATAGGCTCCAATCCCATGCTTTCGGCTTTTTCACCACTCATCACAACCGCTGCGGATGCACCGTCGGATATCTGTGATGCATTACCGGCAGTGACCAATCCGTCCTTTTTGAAGACCGGTCTTAGCTTCCCAAGAGTTTCCAACGTGGTATCCGGGCGTACGCCTTCGTCTTCTTTGAACACAATTGGGTCGCCTTTTCTTTGTGGAACCTCGATGGGGAATATTTCGTCGTTGAATTTACCCTCTTGTGTGGCAATAGATGCCAGTTGGTGACTTCTGAGTGCGAATTTATCTACATCTTCCCGTGATAGATCATAAAGTTCCGCGATGATCTCTCCGGTCAATCCCATGTGGAAGTTGTTGTAAGCATCCCATAATCCATCGTTGACCATCGCATCGATTATCTCTCCGTTGCCCAGTCTGTAGCCATTCCTAGCCTTATCTAGAACGTAGGGCGTTCTGGTCATGTTCTCCATTCCCCCTGCAACGATAGTATCGTACTCTCCGATCTTTATGCTATTAGCTGCAAACATAACGGTCTTGAGCCCGGAACCACACACTTTATTCACCGTGGTTGCTCCGGCCTCAACCGGTATTCCCGCACCGATGGCTGCCTGCCTCGCCGGGTTCTGTCCCAATCCGGCGGAGACCACATTACCCATAAGTACTTCCTGAACATCATCCTTTTCTATACCGGCTCTCTTTACGGCCTCTGCTATGGCAAAACTCCCAAGCTTTTGTGCGGAAAAACCCGAGAGAGTTCCATTGAACCTACCTATCGCCGTTCTGGCGGCGGATATTATAACTGCTTCTTTCATTTAAATCTCTCCTGCGTTTGTTGAACGGTTTCGATAGACCGGAAGTTGAAGGCGTTTTTAAAAGTATTGGTGGATTTACGTTTTAAATCCTGTTTTTAAAACAGGATACCATGCAAAACTTATAATAGATGCTCTAATTTCGAAACAGATATCCTAGACAAGGTAAAAAGGTGTTATCAAATGGCTAAAACAAACTTATGGGATGAAAGGGACTTGACAGAAGAGCAGAAGCTATTCAAAGAAAGCATACTCGACTGGGCAGAAAGAAATCTACCCCTCGATAGAGTAATCAAGATGAACCGTGAAGGACATCCGTTTCCCCCGGATATAATCAAGGGACTAGCAGACCTTGGAGTTATAATGGGTACAGTTCCTGAAGAAAGGGGCGGTCTTGGGCTTAACTGGAAGGACCAATCACTGATAGCAGAGGTGATCGGGTATGTGGATCCCAGCATAGCTACCGCAGCCGGTTTCATGGCGGTCAGTACCGGTTGGGGATTTACCATAGACAGATATGCTAACGATGTGATCCGAGAGAAGTATGTAAAACCAGCGATAAACGGTGATAAATTCATCGGTATAGCTACAACAGAACCCGGTGGCGGTTCAGACGTGTCCAACTTTAAATGTACTGGTGAAAAGGACGGTGACGAATGGGTTCTTAACGGTGAAAAAACATTTATAAGCGGCGTCGAGGAAGCGAAAAAAATAGGTGGGGGCTACTGGGTAAACGTGCGCACGGGACCAAAAGAACCGGGTGCACCTCACAAGAACATGACGGCGTTTTTCGTGCCTATTGACAGTGACGGCTTGACCCCGGCGGAACCCTACGACGACGCAGGAAGGAATGCGATATCAACAGGTGGTTTCATCATGGAAGATGTACGTGTACCCGAAGAACATATGCTCGGCGAAAAGGGAAAGGGATTTTACTATACGATGGAAGGATTCGATAATGCAAGAATACTTATCGGTGCCAGTGCCGTAGGTGTGACCCGTAGGATACTTGAAGAGGCGGCGGATTACATTAAGGAAAGAGAAACTTTCGGTAATCCTCTGGCGAAATACGAAGGGATACAGTTCGAATTCGTCGAACGATACATAGAGATGGAGGCAAGTAATCTGATGGTGAAGAAGGTGGCGGCCATGCAGGATGTACGTTATGACGAAGAAGGATGGCTAGCAAGAACCAATAAGGCGCAGACCTACTCACCGAAAGAGATAGCCAAATGGATATCCATGATCAAATACAAGGTTCCTCATCTTGCAAAGGATACCGCCGACGATGCGATGCACTGGCTCGGCGCCGCGGGTTACAGTTCCGAGTACATATTCGAAACCGCATGGCGAGGCGTGATGTCGTACTGTGTAGGTGCCGAAGGCGGTGCTAATATACAGAAGATAGTTATCGGTAGAGAGACCCTTGGACCGGATTACGTACCTTACAAATGATAGTTTGGTAAAAGGTGAGTTAATGAAGTTCGTCGTTTGCGTGAAGCAGGTACCGGATACGACAGAGGTAGAAGTAGACCCGGAAACAGGCACGATCATTCGTGAAGGTGTACCCTCGGTGCTAAACGCATTTGACGAGTTTGCACTGAACGTTGCCGTTCAGCTCAAAGAAACTTTGGAAGAGGATGTGGAGATAACCGCCCTAAGCATGGGGCCACCCCAGGCAAAGGAAGCACTCACCAAATGCCTTGCTATCGGAGCAGACAGTGCGATATTACTCACGGATAGGGTGTTTGCAGGTGCGGATACATGGGCGACGGCGGTTACACTTTCCAGAGCCATCAAAAAACTAGGCGGGGCCGATGTTATCTTCTGCGGTCAGGAAGCTTCAGATGGGAACACCGCTCAGGTAGGTCCGGAAGTAGCGGCGCACCTTGGTATTCCACAGTTGACCTTCGTATCGGAAATTGAGAAGATAGAGGACAAAAATATAATCTGTAAGAAAGAGACCGACGAAGGCTTCTTAAGAACACGTTGTCCGCTACCCGTGGTCATAGCGTGCATGCCTACACCCGGATTTTTGCCGAAGATACCCAACATGAGGGAGATCATAAAGGGCAAAAGAAAGCCCTACGAAGAATGGACTTTCAAAGATATTGGCGGTAAAGAAGAAGATTACGGTCTGGAAGGTTCCGAAAGTGTTGTGGTAAGAACCTATTCACCCCCTCCGAAGGGAGAGGGAATCATAATAGATGATGAGCCGGAGGTCGCCGTTCAAAAGTTGATGGATTACTTTGAAAAGGAGGGGATACTCTGATTACCATCAAAGATAACTGCATCGGCTGTGAAAAATGTATAAAAGTTTGCCCGGTGGACGCACTCAAAATGGACGATAAATTAGCTATCGTAGAGGAAGCACTATGTATATCATGCGGAGTCTGCGTTCCGGTATGTCCCGTGGATGCTATCGAACCTGTTCTCATGGCAAAGAAAGCAGATTTTTCCAAGTATTCGGGGGTTTGGGTTTTCGCCGAACAGCATGCGGGGAAGTTGAGACCAAGCGGCCCGGAATTGTTGGGAAAAGGCAGAGAGCTCGCTGACGAAGTCGGCGAGGATCTATGCGCAGTTCTTATGGGAAAAGATGTAGAAGCGCTAACCGGTGAATTGAGTGCTTACGGTGCTGATAAGATATACATGGTAGAAGGGGAAGAATACGAGAATTATTCCACCGAAGCCTACACTACAGCTATGGTGACCCTTATTTCAAAATACAAACCCAGTATGGTGCTTTACGGAGCAACACATTTGGGAAGGGACCTAGCACCTTCTGTAGCCGGGCATCTAGGTTTAGGACTCACCGCTGATTGTACCGGTCTTTCCATAACCGAGGTAGAGGGAAGAAAGGTACTACTACAAACGAGACCGGCCTTCGGAGGTAACGTGATGGCCGATATTGTTTGCCCGAATACAAGACCGCAGATGGCCACGGTAAGACCTCATGTAATGCAGCCACTGGAACCTGACGAAAACAAAAATACCGATATCATTCAGAACACCATACGAGTATCTTCCGATGCCATCAAAACAGAGATAATCGAAGTTCTTGAGCCTGAAGATACAGGAGAGATATCGGTGGAAGAATCTGATATAGTGATCACAGGGGGTAGAGGGGTTGGAAACGATGTGGAATCATTTGATATACTGGGAAAACTCGCTTTGGCTATGAAAGGCACGGTAGGCTGCAGCCGTCCCATAGTAGAATCGGATATTATGCCAAAATCAAAACAAGTGGGACAGAGCGGCAAGACGATTTCACCTGATCTGTATATAGTATGCGGCGTATCGGGAGCGGTACAGCATCGGGTAGGTATAAGAGGGTCAAAATACATAATCGCTATAAATAAAGACCCGAAGGCACCCATATTTGAGATGGCGGATTTCGGTATAGTGGGAGACCTTAAAAAAATAGTTCCTCTACTTACTGATAAGGTAGCGGAGAAAAAAAATTCAGAAAAGTGAAAATGTACCCGTTATAAGAAACCATATGAATATTCCAATCACCAGTACGGCAATAGAGGGTGCGGCTTTACGATAGAATCTAGCCATGTTCGTTTTGAAGTATTCAACAGTTAGAACTATGCAAAGATGGATTGGAGAGATAATATAGCCCATCAAAATGAATATGAAAACCATGGCGACGATCTGAGTGTTCACCACCGGTAACATCGGAAGAAGGACCGGTATACCCACTCCTACGGCGGCGGGTAGATGTCCTAAGAGTAGACCCAGTGCGAAGGCACTAATTATAACCACCGCCAGTAACGGTACCCGCCCTTCAAGTATTTCTATCACAGGTACAAGCGCCTCGGCCCTCTCGATGGTACCCTTGAATAGCATTATACCTACGGCGGCGAGCATAAGATTTTTAGATATACCTTCATTCAATAGTCTCTTTGTGTCTCCTAAACCGTACCTTTCACGGTTCTGGAACAGTAGGATGATCACAGCTACGGATAGTGTGATCACCAAGGGAATATTGAAGATAATATTCAACATGAGTGCTAGAATTATCGGTAGAAAATCATATAGCAAAAGCATGAAATCCGGTATACCGTCGGGCGAATGTTTTTCTCTTTCAATGCCGCCCAAACCAAAATGAATGCCTACGATCAAATGAACTATAAATATGGGTATATTGAAAAGTGCTATCTTGTATATGTTGACGCCGGTTATGCCAGCGGCCAGGATCATACCAAGTCCCAAGGGATATATAAAAAACCAAATATGTCTGAACCACCAGTTGATGAATGCCTTGTCAACTCCTTCCAAACCCAGGCGATCACCTTCCTCGTCAATCATAGGTGCCGATACCAGCGCACCGCCGGGAAGTGGCATAAGACCGAATATAGCGGGTATGGCCGCCACAACGGCCCTGCTATCCGGTACTGCGGTACGTAATTCTTCTATGATCCTGTTTATCTGTTTTGAATCCCTGTATAAGAAACCGATTGATCCTATCAGGACTATTATAGCAACCAGATTGATAGTTTCTCTTTCGAGTAGTATGTCGTATAACCATCGTATAGCTTCGGGGGTAGGGTTTAGAAAAAGCAGCAGTACCGCTGTAGCGGATATCATGGCTATACCAAAATCTATTTTTTTTGAAATGAATATTCCGAGAACCAGGAAGGCTGCCAATATTCCCAGGATATCATACATCGAGTACGTCGTGTGTTAAAAAGTATTTAATCGTTTCCCCCATCTTTTCACACAACTATTTTATAACACCTGTTTATCACAATCTATACATAAGGAATAGTGATCCGATATGAAACTCCAGGAATATGAAGCCGCCGGAATATTCGAGGAATACGGTATACCTGTGGCTAAGGGCTATCTTGTAAGCAAGCCGGAAGAGATAAAGGAAGTAGAAAAGCCAGTCGTCCTCAAGGCACAGGTAACCGTAGGTAAGAGAGGAAAGTCGGGAGGGATATTATTCGCGGAAAGTCGTGATGAAGCGATTGAAAAGGCAAAGAAACTTTTCAGTATGACTATACAGGGGCTGGAAGTCAATAATATCTTGGTCGTCGAAAAGGCGGAAATAAACCGGGAATATTACGTAGGGATAGTGATAGACAGAGAATCCGGACGCCCGACTCTGATAATGACCTCCGAAGGTGGAGTGAACATAGAAGAATTAGCTGCAAAAAGCCCGGATAAAATAGCTAAGAAACACATCGATCCCCTAATAGGGATCCAATACCACGATTCCTTGTACCTTGCGGAATCTGTAGGTTTAAGCGGTAAAGATATGAAGACAATGTCCGGCATAGCCGTAAAACTCTATTCCGCCTTCGAAGATTATGACTCCGAACTTGCGGAGATCAACCCCCTGGTGTCTACCCCGGATGGCTTGCTTGCCATAGATGCTGTGTTCAACATAGACGATAACGCACTCTACCGTCAGAAATTCGATCGCAAAGAGAGCCAGACGATAACTGAACGCGAAAAGCTGGCGGATGATTATGACCTTGCATACGTAGACCTTGATGGTGATATAGGCATAGTCGGAAGCGGTGCAGGACTGGTAATGGCAACCCTTGATGCGGTAGCGGAATACGGTGGCGCCGCATCGTGCTTTTTGGATCTAGGGGGTGGTGCCGGTACCGAGGATATGCAACACGCGCTAGAGATAATCGGCATGAAAGAGGGTGTCCGCTCAATGTACCTCAATATCTTCGGTGGTATCACCCAATGTGATAAAATTGCCCAGGGCATCATCGATTTTAACCCTACCATACCTACGGTGGTGAGGATGCTCGGAACCAACGAAGAAAAGGCGAAAGAGATGCTTAAGGAAGCCGGGTATGAAACCGTTGACGATATGGAAGAAGGGGCGAAGAAGGCCGTTGAGATAAGGGAGTGAACATCTTCACAGTCTTCTTTCCAGAAAATCTTCCAGTATCTTGAAAGCCCTTATTTTCTGGTTTATGTCGGTACTACCATGCCCTTCTTCAGAGAGCTCTTCGTACTCAAAATCTTCACCTTCTTTCCAACCCATTTTTTCCAACCCATCTTTGAATATCCTTGCCTGGTCTATTGGGCATCTGGGGTCGTTAACTCCGTGTATCATCAGTATCGGTCTTCTCATTTTTTCTATATGTTCTATGGGGCTCCTCTCTCTCCACAGTTTGTAGTTCTCTTTGGGGTCACCTAGTTGTTCTTTCAACATGGCCTGGAAATGCGGCATATCCTTTTCGTATAGTTTATGCAAGTCGGTGATACCGACCCAGGCGACTCCGGTTGTCCATAGCTCAGGGTACTTAACCATCTGCATATAAACGGAATAGCCCCCATATGACCCCCCGAAGACTGCCACTCTATCTTCATCGATCCAATCCTGTTCTTTGAGCCATTCGGCTCCGGTGGCGATATCGTCCTGTTCTTTTCCACCCCAGTCCATTTGTATCATCCTCTTGAACTTTCTACCTCTACCGATGGAACCTCTGTAGTTAGGTTGTAGTACGGTATAGCCTCTACTGGCTAAGAATTGAGCATATATATTGAAACCATTGATCGATTGAGCGTGGGGTCCTCCGTGTACCATCACTACGGCGGGAGAAGGTCTTACTCCGGAATCGTATAATAAGGCACCGATCTCCAATCCGTCGTACGATTCGTATCTTAAATACTCTGCGGGGACGAAGGTTTCCGGGTCTATATCTCCATATTCACCTTCCAGCAGCACTTTGTAATTGTCCGTTCGTAAATTATATTCCAGAAGTTCTTTTCTTTTATCCGCCTTGGTGTGGGCAACGATGAACGAATCGTCGGAGATGAAAACACCTTTAGTATCCCCGAATGGGAAACCGCATACGCCTTCCTCGATCTCAAGTTCGTTAATCTCTCCCTCCTCTGTGAAGTATATTGGAATCCAAGAAGCGTTTCTTATCCTAAAACCGAGAAAACCCTTTCCGTTCGGTCGAAAGGCCACAGGTTTTTCTTCGTGACCACAACTGCCCAACCATTCTACCATATCCTCATCTACATGATATATACCTGGTCTATTCATGTCTTTTGAATTATCTGTCACAAGTAGTTTTTTCCCGTCAGGCGACCAACTCACCGGACCATTCTCGGCACCATCGTCCCCTATATCCAGTTTTCTCTTCTCTGAGCCATCGAATCTACAAATGTATATATCCTTATTTAACAGGTCGTCGGATTCGTTAGCTTGGTATGCTACCCATCTTCCATCGGGGCTGTAGACCCCGCCCATGACCGGTAATTTGTATTCCGTCAATTTATCTATATCACCGCTACTGAAAGAGTATCTGAATAAATTTAGTTGTTCATCTTTATCGCTGAGAAAAAGTAAATATTCACCGTCTGGGCTTATATCTTGCAGAATGCACTGGCCATCCATCTCCACCTCTTTTTTAACGTTGCCTTCCATATCTATGGAATACAGGTTATTCTGCTCGTTGCCGGCATCATCCTTGTGAAACAGTATTTTTTTGCCTATACTATGCCACATGATGAACCATCTTGCATTTTTAGGTACGTTGCCGCTGCTCAACTGTCTAACACCGCAGGTTTTTCTATCTAACAAGTATAGTTCGTTCCTACCGGACTTATCCCAATAAAATGCTATCTTATCTCCGTCCGGTGACGCCGTAGGGTGGTAAAATTCGGGTAAACTAGCTAGTTTCTCCAAAGGATATCTCTCTGCCATCTTAATCAGACTAGTTAGAGATGTATATAGCTAAAAAGTTTATGTTTTTAGGCCGTAACGATTATAACACACAGTTTACTTGTCATTTTTATGAAAGCTCCACTTTACGGTAAATTCGAGTTGATCGAAGTAGGTGTGGTCGAAAATGATTTTACGGATGAGATATCAAAAAATTATAATGATAAAAACTCAAAGATAGTTGTTCATCAAGATCACGTCGAAGCATTGTTAGGTATAGAGGAACATTCGCACATAGTGGTCGTCTCGTGGCTACACAAAAGCGACCGGACCATCAAACGGGTTCACCCTATGAGGAAACCGGAGAATCCACTAACGGGGGTATTCGCCACACGTTCGCCTGTAAGACCGAACCCTATCGGGATCACCGTCTGCGAACTCATCGGGCGGTGCGATAATACTTTGACGGTAAAGGGCTTAGACTTCCTTGATGGTACTCCTGTAATAGACATCAAATCCTATTCCAAACATATGAAAGCGGAGAACCCAAAATATCCCGATTGGATACCCAAGTGATGATCATGGCAGGTATAATAGACGGTAAAAAGATAGCGACTGAAAGGGAAAATGCACTAAAAGAAAAAATAGCTAAGACTCATCGACCTCCCAGATTGGATACCATCTTTGTCGGTCAAGACGAAGGTTCTAAAGTATATCTAGGTGTTAAGAACCGAGGTTGCAAAAGAGTGGGTATAGAAACCGTTACGCATAAGTATGAGGTAGGGGTGAGAGAGAGAGATTTACGTGAGCATATCAAATCTTTGAACAAAGATGATGATATCGACGGTATACTCCTACAGCTACCACTACCTGATAATCTGGATTCTAAAGTGCTCATGGCCCAAATCGATCCTGTAAAGGACATCGAAGGAATGCATCCTATCAATTTAGGTGGTCTTATAGCCGGTGACGAGAGAAGAGTTCCCTGCACACCTAAAGGCATATTGACCATGCTGGATCATGAGGAAGTTGAATTGAAGGGTGCAGAGGTATGCATCGTAAGCCACAGCATGATAGTGGGAAAGCCCATGGCCATACTTCTTCTAAATAGGGATGCGACTGTTACTGTAGTTCACGAGTACACCCGAGACCTTTCCGCCCACACTCTAGTGGCGGATGTAATAATAACAGCGGCGGGAGTGCCGGGACTCATCACTCCGGACAAGGTTTCTCCCGGTGCGGTTGTAATTGACGTAGGTATGAACCGTCTCGAAAGCGGTGAACTGGTGGGTGATGTCGACTATGAAGGTGTTCGTAAGAAGGCTTCCAAGATAACCCCTGTTCCCGGAGGAGTTGGTCCTACCACGGTGCTTTCATTGTTAGAGAACACCTATGATGCCTATGTAGAGAGAAAACCATAAAGGTTATAGCAGACTTGGTGTGTTATCCGAACTCACCACGCTGGGGTGACAGAGTGGCTAATGTGACCGCCTGCAGAGCGGTTTCCCGAGGGTTCGAATCCCTCCCCCAGCTCTAGCGACCGTAGGGATATGGAGATGAGGGTGGGATGAGATTGTTAGAAATCTTTTCTGACTGTTCGAATCCCTCCCCCAGCTTTTTCATGCAAAATTCCACCAAAAGTATATATGGCTCGGTAAACATGGAGTTAATATATGACACGAAAAATCATAGCCTTTTTACTCGTGATGTGTCTTCTGACGGGGGTCCTAACCCTTTCGATAGGGATATCATATTCTTCCGAAGAAAAATTTGAGTGTGAAATGTTACCTCAATCAACCAATGCTCCTACAAACATAAGAACACCTGCCGAATGGGAACGTTCCGAAGAAATACTATTGAGATGGAGCAACAGTGGATTGGACAATTACTATCTGGATCTCACCAGAGAGATAGCTGATGTTTCAAATGCGACGATAGTTACCGGAAGTCAAAGCTCGGCGGACAGCATAGCAAATTATCTCGAAAATAACGGAGTCTATATGGATAACGTCTCCTTTTACATAGTCAGTACAAATACAATATGGATGAGAGATTACGGGCCCATATCGATCATAGACAAGACCACCGGCGAACTGTCCTTCGTTAACATGATGTACGACCGATGGAATAGATGGGAGGACGATGCATTTCCATGGCGGTATGCCGAAGAGATAGAAGTGGACTGCTACAGCATGACAGATGGAGATAACTGGTTCAGATTGGAAGGGGGGAACTTGATGGTCGATGGCGCGGGAATATTCTATACCACCGATAGATGTTTCGAACAGAACGACCCCTCACATGGCGGTGATCTGACCCAGGAGGAAGTTATTCGATGGGCAACGGATTACTTTAATTTGGTAGAATTCAGAGACGTAATACGTCTGTCAAACGACGGCACCGGCCACATAGACATGCAGATTAAGCTTCTGAACGAAACAACGGTGCTGATATCCGAGGTATCACCCGGCGACAACGACTACGAGATACTGGAATACAATGTACGTTATTTTGAGAACCGTACCGCCAGGAACGGTCAACCCTATAATATAGTCAGGGTACCCTTCGAGAAGCCCGGGGGCACACACTACACGTACACAAACTCACTTATCGTCAACAACAAGGTACTGGTGCCCATATATAATCGTGCAACTGACTCTGAGGCATTACAGATATATCAGGACAACATGCCGGGCTACGAGATCGTCGGTGTTGATTCGTCCGATATCATCTCGTCCAACGGAGCAATACACTGTACCACCATGCAGGTCGCCAAAGATAACATACCGCCCACGATAGATATCCTGGATGTCCATGCACCCGCCGATGATAACGTAAGTATCGAAGCAAGGATAACGGATGACGGTACGATAACCTTCGCCCATCTGTACTACAATTCCAGTACCGAAGAGAACGTCACCAGGGTGGACATGGAACTGATTAGAGGCAACGATACCTACGAAGCGGTCCTACCTTCTTTTCCAGTAGGAACCGAGGTCGGATACTTTATACAGGTACAGGACGATTTTCTTGCACTTAATTACAGCGGAGATATATGGAACATGCACAGCCTTATAGTTGGAGTCACACCCCCTGAGATCACGCTTACCAGTCCGACAGAGGGCGAATCTTGGGACGCCGGCACGGAACAGGATATAACGTGGTACACCACTAACGAAGGCGGAACCATAACGGGAGTTGATATTGAATACAGTGTCGATGCCGGTATTTCCTGGACCGACATCGTTACCGAAACCGAGGACAACGGTAGTTACCCATGGACGGTGCCCGACGAGCCCACCACCGAGGCACGCATCAGGGTTACGGTATCGAACGATTTCGGTTTATCCGATACCGATACAAGTGAGAACTTTGAAATCATCGGGATACCCGTTCTTTCACCCGCATACCTTAACGTTGAGCATTACGGTGTGGAAAACGATACAACTATCGAAACCCGATATATGCGGTCTGATAACGTACTTGGTACGGTACAGACCGAAACAGACTCCCAGGCCGATTTCACGGGACCCGGGGGTCAAACGGTATATGTTGGCATACGTACTTTTGTTTACGACGGTGAAAACGAGACTGAACTAACGGAAGGGAGCGCCGTTGCGGTGGTGGAAAGAGAGGCAAACGGAGGGGGTTACCAGACTGTCACGTGGGCACCTCCCGAGACCGAGCTGAGCACCGGAGATTCCATAATCGTCAGGGTCTACGCAGACTTGGAGACGAACCCTCCATCAACCTTAAGAAGTACATTCACCACCGAAGAGCTGGGTGCGGATGTGCTAGAAGGGAATCAGTGGACGGTGAATTACTACACCTACAGGAACATGGCCATGGGAATGACAACGGGTATGTTCGAATGGGGTTCCGGTGATCGAAACAGCCGTATCGAAGGATTTTCACACTCTGTAATCGGCTGCGGAAATGGTACCGAAGATAACCTTCTCACGTGGGGTGCGAGTCCCGACGATCCCGAGAGGGTAAAAAGTTACAATATCTACAGGTCGGTAAGCGAATATGTATCCGGCCCCTATGAGCTCATTGATACGATAAACGCCCATGGGTTGGAAACCTACGGTTACGTAGACCACGAAAGGGGCACGGCTGATGATATATTATGGTGGTACAAGGTATATTCCTATCGTGAGGGTCAGGAAGGTTACGGTACGGATCCCGTAATGGAGCCCGGTGGGAACGCTACCGTATTCGATATACCGCTCTATGCAGACGGGGGAGCTGCAGGTTGGAACTTCGTCTCCTTCAACCTGATGCCTTCGGATACGTCTTTAACAGCGATACTAGATCATCCTACTCACGGTATATCGGGCAACTACGATAAGGTGATGTACTACGACGCATGGTCAGGCGAGTGGTTGAGTTACGCTCCAGGAAGAGCCGAACGCTACAATAACTTGCACTCGTGGAATCATCGTATGGGCATATGGATACACATGAGCGCCGCCGATACCCTGACCGTAGAAGGATTTTTACCTACAAGCACCGACATCACACTGTATCCCGGGTGGAACATGGTCGGGCTCCCCGGCGGGAGCGCCGGGAACCACGGATTACCAGCTGAAGTTACCAGGATCGGTTACTTCGATGCTGTTGCAGAGTACAACCTGGTCTATACCGAAGATGTAGATGTTTTCGAGTTCCAACCGGGGGAGGGCTACTGGGTGTACAACGGTGCCGACGAAGCGGTGGTATGGACCGTGGATTACTGATAAATCCATATTTAACATCACAGCCATCGACGTTTATAAGTACGTACGAGTTCGATAGATCCCTCGACCCGAGACATTCCTCCGGTTTCCTAGTGTAGCCGCCTCCTCAACTGATTTGGAGTGGCTCTCAATAGTAACTACAGCGTGGCCATGATCTTCAGTTCTATGCAATCTACGGATTCTATTACACCGTTCACTCGAGCGATTACTCCTTTATCCCTTACTTCGGAATAGTTCGGTACGCACTCTATCAGGTTCATCGTTACACCCATAGCCCGTAAAATCCGCAGACCAAAAGAATATGGTGCATAAAGTGGTTTAACTTCATTCATCCGCTAATTTCAAATGTATATCGAACCTTGCACCGCCCAGCTCGGAATCCTTCACCTCGATACTACCACCATAGCTGACCAGCAACATCTTCGCCAGGAACATACCAAGTCCCGTACCTCTTCCTTTATCTGTCGTAAATTCTTTTTCGAAGATCATCTCCTTCTTATCATCCGGGATACCTTTACCGTCATCTTCTATGGTACAGATGACTTCGTCGTCCTTCTTTTTACCGGAGATGCGTATCTTAGTTCCTTCAGAGTGGTAGATCGAGTTTTCGACGATGTTGGAAAATATCTCCTTCACCAGCGAACCCGCCTTTACCATACAAGCATCTTCGGGACAATCCACTTCGATTTGCATGTTTTTCGATCCTGCAAAAGTTTTAAGGCTATCAACGGTTTCGTGCATAGTATTATCAATATTTACTTCCTTTAGGGTCTCTTCTGAAGCCCTTTCTAACAACCGTATTTTATTGATGAGATCGACGATATCTTGATTGGCCTTCAACGGTTTTTCGATAAGTCCGCGCATTTCTTCAGGCATATCGTACTCTTCCAGCAGTTGGATATATCCCTGTACTATCTGCGCCTTGTTTTTTACGTCGTGTCTTAACAAAGAGTGCAAGAATTCCTCCCGCTCTTCCATATGTATTCGGTGAATCGCTTGTTCTATGTGAGAAACGAATAGTTCAGCTATCTCCAGGTCGGCTTTGACGTAATATCCTACTTCGTACGATTCAGCTTGGAAAACCCCGATATCCCCCAAGGGTACGCTGATACCGGATCTGAGTTTATTATCCGTGGGTATGGAATCCGTTCGAGGGGTGAGGTCTCGTATCAGATACGACTTCTTTTTTAGGTATGTCTTACCTGCAATACCTTTTTCCAAAGGTATCTCAAGATGGTCCACTAAATCAGTTTTCGTACATGCCTTTACCGTTAGCTTACCTTTGTTTTCTATCAATATAGTGCAGACGTCAAAATCCAAGACATCGCTGGAGATACGGATAACCGTATCGTAGAGGTCTTTGAGGTCCGCCGTGCCGCTTATTTTGGATGATGCATCGTAGAGTTTCTTTATCCTTGCTTCATTCTTCTTTAACGATTCTTCCATTTTCTTTCGTTTCATAGCGTTGATGAACACATCTGCAAGAGTCTCAAGTAAAGTCACATCTTCCATGGGCCATTTCCGTTCTTGAGATATGGAATCTAACCCGATGAAACCTTTGAGGGATTTCTTCCACACAAGGGGGACGATCAACACGGAAACTATGTCTTGCGACTCTAAGATTTCCTTTTCGTTGGATGCTTCGGGTGGCAGTTCATCGATATTGGAAATTTGAAAACTTTCGAACCTTTCCAGCCGTTCCATCCACCAGGGGAAAGTTGAAACAGGTATATTCTGTAATTCTTCAATTTGTGGTTCTATACCTTCCACACACCATTCATGGGTGTTGTTCATCATTTCTTTTTCTTCGTCAAACAAGAATATGTAGCTGCGGTCGACACCCGAAAACAGTCCTATGATTCTCAATGTGTCCGTAATTGAATTATCCATATCACCGATAGGTAGCTGGACGAAATTGGATGATATATCCGCGATCAACGATTCCATTTCCAAACGGTAATTTAGCTTATGTTGTGATTCGAGACGAGCTAAAGAACCTCCGATTATTTCAGCGATCACCTTTAGCATCGGTATCTCTTGATCCGACCAATCACGTTTTTCTCTGACGGAATCCATCCCTATGAACCCGATGGCTTTTTCGTATCTATCGTATATCGGTAGGCATATCAACGATTTTATGTTCTGCGACTCAAATTCAGCCTTTTCCGTCT
>JAFDTZ010000092.1 GCA_019594305.1 Thermoplasmata archaeon | reverse complement strand
TCAACTGAAACATTTTTATCGGTATATATGTCACCCTCAGTTGGTGAGTGGATGTATACGATAGGCGGTGAGATCTCTTGCCACGTCAGCAGTGGATATGTTATGTTCTCAAGCATCCACCACGTGTTGTTAAAGTCCCAACCTGCATCCATAAATGTATAATAGCTCTTCATTTCATTGGTGGTCAGTTCGGTACCACCTGCGCTGGTTGTTTGGCCAGATGTATCCACATTCCAGAAGCTACTAGAGATTATACCAGAGCCGCTCCCAACTAAGCCCCCGACGTTTATTTCTCCGAAGACCTTTCCTACTGCGTAGGAATTAACAATATCACCGTTAATATT
Source organism: Thermoplasmata archaeon (assembly GCA_019594305.1). Taxonomy (GTDB): domain Archaea; phylum Thermoplasmatota; class Thermoplasmata; order Halarchaeoplasmatales; family Halarchaeoplasmataceae; genus Haladaptatiplasma. The sequence goes on along the minus strand of JAFDTZ010000092.1, from coordinate 8,462 downwards.
ACTACCTGCAAGTCCGCCTATATCAGTATCCCCTGTCACATCAGTCATCGAATAAGAGTTGGACACAAGTGCATTATTGCTTCCTAATAAACCTCCAACCCTTACATCTCCAGCAACTATACCCGAAGCATATGATTTTTTCACAACTCCATTTAGGTTGTTATCCCCTAAAAGCCCGCCTACATCACGTTGTCCTCTAACATTTCCCATTGCATACGAATTGGATATTATCCCACCCCGGTTCCATCCCACCAACCCGCCTATATACTGCCAGGTTCCGTTAACAATCGCGTTAGCATACGAGTTTGACACTGTGCCCCGGTAGTTCGATCCAACGAGGCCACCTACGTCCCTGTCTCCACTAATATTTCCTTTAGCATAAGAGTTATTCACTTCACCACAGTTATACCCCACAAGTCCACCTACGTAATGACCATCAATAGGGGGGAGTCAATATCATATTTTCTATATTGTTGCTAGGAATAAATTCGTATTGTTTTATCCATGCATTCACCTCGATATCAACAAGTCCGAGGTTGCTCACTGAACCTTCACTACCTATAAATCCAAACAACCCCACATACGCCCCTCCTAGGCGGTTAATGTACAATCCTGTAATCGTGTAATTATTGCCATTAAAATTACCTATGAAATGATTGATAGGTTCATCATATGGTCCTGACCCCACCGGCTCGAACCCCTCGTATATATTCACAGTATCGTTCCAGTTCCAGTCTCTCGTCACACCCGCATATATATCATTGGCCAGCGCGTAGTGGGCGCTTAAATCGTTACTCATATTCTGAAGGTCATGTACATTGTAGATCATGTACGGGTCGTCCGCTGTACCACTTCCTGTCGAAAAGGTTGTGCTCAACGCTACTCTTTCATGTCCATCATATCCTTTTGCAGACAAGAATCCTGCAGTCAATATACTTGTCGTCAGTAACATAGTTGCTAATGCGAACACAAGAACTATATTCCTAACTTTATAAGGGCATTCTCGTTCGACGATCATGGAGTCCTTTTCATCCACTTTTTCATACCTCATCACTAGGCCTCTTATCCGATACATATGTCTATTCACCTATATAAAATATAATTGCATCATAACCGATATATCCGTCGTTGTTCACTACACGTACCGAGAATCTATGCACGCCATTATCGCGCATATTTTCGTCTTTTTCATGTTTTTCACCTACGATCGATATGTGTTTCTAGACACCCCCCTAATATACATATAGTTATATATATTGCGGTCACTCGAACCTGCATCTCGTCTGCTAAAGAAAGGCAAATAGCTCATCATTTTATCTTCGAGCTAAGTTGTAGGGGTGATGGAGATGTATTTCAAGGTGACTGAAACTTTCATTGTCATTGCTTAGCCTCATCCTTAGCATCAACGAGGATTCGAAGAATGTATTCCGATCAATTTGACGAAATTATAGAAGAATAACATATTCGAAAAAACTAAGCGACAAACTTAAATATACTCTATATTCTCGAACACACGATTACAATGAAAGACGATTATAGATGCACATCATGTGGAATAACCCTCATAGGTCTGAGGAATACTACTTTCCCATGCCCGGACTGTGGCAACACCACTATATGCCGATGTAAGCGGTGTAGGGACCAGGGCGAAACTTATGAATGCACCGAATGCGGTTTCAGGGGGCCTTGAGATGGGAGACGTTTTGCTGGTTTACAGGATAATGCCCGAAGACCCTGAAGCAGACCTGGATGCCATCGTGGAAGATGTAAAAGTCATAGCCGAAAAATATGGCTCGTACAAAGGCTCGACTGTGGAAAAAATTGCCTTCGGTCTTAAAGCGTTAAAATCTTCAATAATTATTCCCGATGAAGGCGGAATAGTGGATGAGTTAGAAGGAAAACTGAAGTCCATAGAAGGTATTCAGAGCGCCGAAGCGGTAGATATAACACTAATCTAGGACTTCACGTACCTTCTTTCCAGCTGTTCATGTATCTTTCCTGCTCTTCTGTCAGCGAATCGATATATAAACCATCTGCCTGAAGCATTAGCCTAGCTACCTTTTCGTCCAATTCCCTTGGTATATCATGCACACCCGGTTCGAGACCTTCGGTTTTAACAACGTATTCAGCAGCTAGCGTCTGCAGGGCGAAGCTCATGTCCATAATCTCTACGGGATGCCCCTGGCCTATGGCAAGGTTGACAAGTCTGCCCTCTGCAAGTAAGTATAGTTTTCTACCATCGTCCATAATGTACTCAATCACATCTTCCCTTGCTTCCCTTTGTGATACCGATAAATTCTCCAAAACATCTTTTGGTATTTCGTTATTGAAATGCCCGGAATTTGCCAATATGCATCCTTTTTTCGCAGCCATGATCGCCTCGGTATCTACTACGTCCTTGCAGCCGGTAGCTGTGACCGCAAAGTCCGCCTTGCTGATGCCATCTTTACAGGTTACTACCCGGAAGCCGTCCATTTTGGCCTCCACCGCCTTCACAGGGTCCACTTCGGAGACCATCACGTTAGCACCCATTCCCCTAGCCCTCATGGCGATACCCCGTCCGCACCAGCCGTAGCCTACCACCAAAAACATCTTGCCGCTTAACTGAAGGTTTGTTGCAGTCATAAGACCATCGATGGTCGATTGACCCGTGCCGTACCTATTGTCGAACATATGTTTCATGTAGGCGTCGTTAACGGACATCACTGGGAATTTTAGGGCTCCATCCGCTTCCATGGCCCTGAGCCGAACTATACCGGTAGTGGTTTCCTCGGCGCCACCGTAGATGCCATCTATCAGATCCTCCCGCTCGGTGTGTATCATTGATATCAAGTCCCCACCATCATCTATGACCACATGTGTGTCATGCTCGAGAGTGCTCTTCAGATGTTCATAATATTCTTCACTACTCTCACCTCTTCGTGCATAGACGTCCATACCATATTCTTCCCGCAACGCCTCCGCCACTGAATCATCGGTTGAAAGGGGATTGCAACTTGCCATCTTAACCTTGGCACCGGCATGGGCCAGAGATAGAGCAAGTATGCCTGTTTTAGCCTCTACGTGTAGAGCCATTGATATGTTCTTTCCCTCAAGATATCCACCGTCCTTCACATCGTCTCTGACGGTGCTTAATACTGCCATATGGTCCCGTGCCCATTCCAAGCGTTTTATTCCTTTATCCACTAGCTTATCCATATCTATCCCCCATTCATATGTCGTTTAATATAACAATCTTTCTCAAAAGAGATGGATTGATCCATATCACGCTAAGCCCTCCAACCTTTCCGATATATACCGTAACACTTCTGAAATATTATGGTCGTTATCGAAGCCGGCGTCCGAAGGCTCAAGTTCAAGCATGTTGGGAACGGCGCGAACGATGTTATCAACTATCGTTATATCGGCGGCATTGGCTGTTCGTGATAGTGGATTTAGGTCGATGGTTATCACCGTCTTTTCCATCTTTGAAAGTGCTTGTGCCCGGTCTCCGTCTTCAAGAGGTACTAAGACCACATCGGCACTGAAGATGCCTTCTTCGGTACAGAGCCCTCTTGCATGATCCAGTCCGGGTATCTTTGCGTCGGGCTTTCCTCCCAGTATATCACTACCACCATGGAGTTCCAACCATTCAATTATCCTGCTGATCCGTTCGTCAGTTCGGTGGAATAGGTTAACTTCGAGTTTCGCGCTCAACCTATCCGCAAGTTTTATTATATCCGTCGGAACGAGTGCAGCAACGTTTCCGTTTATGGAAATCACTGGATTATCCGCATCCAGCATCGCTTTTACGGCAGCCCTCTCGGCCCTCTCGGCAATCGGTATAGTCTTCTCTCCTAACAGATAGTCGAATGCTTCGCCTCTACCGTGTGCAATAAGCCCCGCTTTAGACGTGATTCCCTTTTCCACACCATCAACAAGCTTGTTCCTTGTCATCAACGATAGACGGCGCGGATGTGACTCGGGTATATCCATTTTTGTTCTTAAGGTGTATGCACTTACGATATATAAATTAATTCGTCGATCTCACCACAATAAAGTCTTCGCATGGGCAAGATTTATATATTATATTAGCAAAGTTTTATGGATACTCATACGGAGTTAGTATAATGAGTTACGAAAAAGATAGAGAACGACTTGTCGAAAGACTGAAAGCTGCGGGATATATAAGTAGCCCCAGGGTTGAAAGGGCGATGCTCAAGGTTCCCCGCCATCTGTTTATGCCCTCATATTCCGATCCGTATGCAGATTGCCCACAGTCTATAGGATCCGGACAGACTATATCGGCACCTCACATGGTAGCCATGATGGTAGAGGCCCTGGACTTAAAAGAAGGCCATAAAGTGCTGGAAGTAGGGGGTGGAAGGGGATATCATGCGGCGGTTATTTCAGAGATGGTGGGAAGTGAAGGGGTAGTCTATACAGTCGAGCTCATTAAGTCTCTGGCAGAGAAAGCGAGTAAAACTCTTTCCAAGGCGGGATATGAAAAAGTGAAGGTGATCGTAGCGGACGGCTCCAATGGATACCCACCCGGGGCGCCCTACGATAGAATCTCGGTTGCATGCGGTGCTCCGGATGTTCCTCCACCACTGGTAGAACAGCTAAAAGCCGAAGGTAAATTATTGATACCTGTCGGGGGCGGTTTTTATCAAGAACTTATGCTGATAACAAATAAAACCGAAGGAAAATTAGAAAGAAAGGGTTTGGGTGGAGTAGTGTTCGTACCTCTCAAAGGAGAGTACGGCCACTGAGTTCTACCTGATGGGTATCAGTGATATGTAGGGATAGCCCTTCTCTTCATGGGGTACGATGGCATAAATACCGGTTTTCGGTTTGATGCCGTAGATACATGTGGTATTGTTTACACTCGTTATCTCTAGGTATGTATCAGCCATGTTTTTTATCTCACTGGTCAACTTCAGACCGTGCTTCACTATACCGACACCCAAGTTCTGAGATACTTTTGTGTTTGCAACCGCCTCTAAGAGATCTTTTATCGCTATCTCGTCACCCCTTAAATATTCAAGAGTGTCGAAACCGGTATAGTCCAAGAATGGCTGTTTACCATTTTCGCTTATCTCACGGATATTTTTGGTATATAACTTGCCAAGTTCGTCTCTCTTCTTACCGCCTAAAGCCATCATGTAGGGTTTATCAGATTGGAAAGAAAAGTAATCAACTATACGGAATCTTTCGTCGAATTTTTTATCAGAGATGAACTTTGTGATGTCATCCCTTAATATGTCTGGATGTGTACCTCCCGATAGGGTGGCTAGTACACCTCGTGATTGAGACAGGAAGTTTAGGAATAAAGGACGTACTACTAACATATACTCTTCGTTGCTGACGTTCTCATTTACCTCCAATACGTTGTAACTACCTCTCTGGTATCCTCCGTCGAGTAAATCGTCCAAATCCTCTATACCCGTACTGAACCGATCTTCAGGATCATTTATGGGCATCCATTCGATTTCTTTTTTCAGATCCATCGTGAAGGGTTCGAAACATCTGAACCTACCGCCTTCTAATGTCATCAGGTAGGCCGGCTGTTTTATGCCTACAGCCCTTAATTTGTTCAGATGTATCTCTCTCACATCTCGATTATCTATCTGGAAGCGGTTCAGATGGATCACACCATCCACGAGATACTCTAGATTTCTGGCCTCTGCTTTCTCCAGAACCAATATTAGGTTGGTATTCGAGCTTTCCACCAAGTCTTTCTGAAGTGTCATAATCAATATTTCGGATTGTATATCGTATTTATGTGTGATACCCTCTACACTGTCTATAACAAGGGTGGCCCGCTCCGGTAAGATATGGTCTATCCTATCATATATCCTCTCAAGCCCCGGGATCCTTTCGTCCAAGGAATTCAACTGGGTCCTGTCGGCTTCTGTAGGTATATCCTTCTTTTCAATACTACCTAGAAACTCTTTCGCAGATTCTATCTTCCTACGTTCCTTTTCCGGTAGCGTTTCTTTTTCTTCCTTATCCTCCCATTCGTATAAAGCCTCAAGGAATACTTTGCTCGAATCTATTATCTGTCCCTTCATCTCTTCATCTTCTAACCATGGAAATTGACGATAAAGACTTTGGTCGGAAACCCTTGTTGACAGGTAAAAACTTCTTTCCGGTTCACCGAGTTCTTCTATCAATTGCAAGGCGATCGTGGTTTTACCCGTTCCGGCTGTACCTTTTATCATGAGGGATGAACCGCCTTCTTTTAAGGTAAAATCTGTTAATTCCTTTGGAATAGCGCTCCTATTTTTCATGTTTATACACCTCGTGTAGATTCAGTTTTTTTGATATTGTTAATCTTGGAATCTATCTCATAGAGTGTCTCTTTAAGATAATTTAATTCTCTTGAATCGCCCAGTAACGAAAGAACCGAGTTCCTATCCAATTCTTTGATAAGTAATACAGAATCTCCTGCATCTATCTCGATGAGTTCAGGACGACTCTTCCCCAGACCCGAGAGGATAACTTCAGATGCGCCTAGTACCGTAGCTGACAAGGCACTGAAACTTTCGCTCCTGTCCTTCTTTTTTATGTATGTCGCTATTGGTATGCCATTCTTAGATGCTAATACCAGTGCATGTATGTCTCCTTGTTTGTAATACTCCTTAAACATCTCTTCGACTTGTTTTTGTATGTTGATGGTAACACACTCCTTGTCTTATTTCATTGTACATCTCTAACGACTGAGTATAGTATCGTGTATTTAAGTTTTCACCGAATATTTCATTCAAATGTGGTCAAAGATGTCCATGGTTTCCTTTCTCTGCATTTTTTTCTTCATGTCCCTGACCAACGCGGTGTAATAAACAATATGATTCCTTACTTTTTCAAGTTCTTCTTTCAGATACTTTTCTTCTTCCTCCAATTCCTTTATCTCCTTTTTTAACCCCTCGTACTGATCTAAAATTTCTCTAATGTTTTTTATGTTGGGGTCATCCATGGTTTCACCGTACACTATTCTCCGAGCCCTTTATACCAAGGTCCATCTCTTTTTTACGGTCGGCCCGAATGTTCTCATTACAGCTATCAATGAAAAACCTTAATTCTTTAGTCTTTTTGATGAGCACTTTTTTCTTTTTTTTTACTTTATCGAGTTCTTTCAATATCTCCCCCTCCCTTCTAATCCATTGGCTTTTTTCATGTATCGCGTCGAGTATCCTGCTGCTCTCCACCAAAATTCAAACACCTTTATTTATCCTTTAGTTTTATCTTACCGTATAGAGTTGACAACTTTCTCCTTTCTCTTCTTTCACACCATTCACAATACAGTGTGTTACCCTGGAGTCCCATTCCACGTCTGCAGTTGAAGCAGTACCCTCTTACAACTCCAAAGCTTTTCCCCATGGTCGTGAGCTGTATGGAAGGCTCTACCTGGATTATCTTTGCTCTAACTATATCTCCTTTCAGATACATATCTTCGATGTTCTCGGTATAATCGTTTGATATCTTTGATATATGGATAGTCCCCTCTTTGTAAGTGCGTACAGTCCTCGATTTTCCTTCTATTAATGTAATATCCATGGTGGCAAGGGCTCCTCTCCTATCAGTTATGGTGCCATATATCACATCACCTTCTTTAACCGTGGAAACCGGGTTTACCGCATCTACCACGGCTTCCAATTTATCTTCATCGAATCTAACCCGACCAAATACCTTTGCGAAAACGAAACCATTCCTTTCGTAGGTCCCATCCCCCGGCATCCATTCTTCATGGGCACCCAGTTTGTCTCCGGGTGTCACCAATTCTCCTGTTTTTATATGCATATTTATTACCTCTTTTTGCTTCTAAATTTACGATGTTCGGTCCCTTGAAGAAACGAACATTACGACTTCGAATTCTTTTTTCTTCTTTTTATGGAATTTGAAGATGTTATCAACTCCAAACATATATCTTTTTTCCTCAAGGATGTTATAACCATTAGCCATTATCAACTCACGTATAAATTCTTTCGCCCTACAGTTATGCACGCTGTATATCTTAGTGGCTATCTCGAAAGCCTTTTTCATAAATGGAATATCCGCACTTCTTTTTTGTGATCCAAAGGGCGGATTCATTAAAATCGTGTCAGCAGTTCCGCCATAATCATTGACATCCATGATTTTGAAATCTACTACATCTGATAGACTCCAGTCCCGCATTATATCTTTCGCGGTGTCCACTGCCTCACGGTCAATATCTATGCCTTCAACATGGGATGCACCCAAGAGGGCGGCACCCAAGGCAAAAATACCAGTTCCACAACCCAGGTCCAGCACATGCTTACCCGATATATCGCCCTTGGAGAACGCCGTGAATAGTATATCTGCGGCTATCACCGAAGGTGTCGAGTATTGTTCTAAGTCCGCTCTAGGTGTTGGGTGCGAAGGAATCTCTTCCAACTTTATCTCGAGCCCTTTTTTTTTGACAGTTTTCATCGTCCTTCCGCTTTCTCCCAAACATCATC
>JAFDTZ010000190.1 GCA_019594305.1 Thermoplasmata archaeon | reverse complement strand
TGCTTGAAGCCGGTTATGATATAGTGGAGGACACCCTCGGCGTTAATGTAAGTAGCGACATAGCCATAGATATGAATTCACTTTATGATGATACATATTCACTGGATCCTATTATTGTATTCTCTAACATATCCGTATCATTCGAACCGTCCTATTATGGGTTAAGTGATTATTCAGACCTCGAAGATTTAGTGATGGGTTCCCTAAAAGTCGGCGGCTATCTGTTCCAGGATTTTGAGATGGTTTGCAAAGGCGGGCACATGGTGACATATAGTTTCGTCCATATGAAAGAATTGGTCTTTGGTAACGGTGAAGATGAATTTATCATCTACATCGACAATAGAGATAATATCGAGATTATACGTGATAGCTTCATCATGGAGGTTCATCATTCGGATCCCGTAGAGATCGATAGAACAGATGCTAAATCTTCTCTATTCCTCGATATATACGAGATTAAAAGGGGTGAAACCGGTGAGCACTTGGACATGAATGTTAACTACTCATCTATAATATATTCGATACCCATCCCTACATCCTTAGAAGAACTGATCCCGGAACAACTAAAGATAGAGTACATTAACGCGGACCTGTTACGCCTTTTCATAAACAAGGGTTTGGACTCCGCCGTGAACAATTTTTTAGATTCTCTGGAATATATACTCACAAATCAACTATATCTATGGGGTGATGATGTAGTTTACGACGAGATGAGTATAGTTAATTTGGACGCGGAATACGACCTGGATCACATGGACTCGGAAAATCCTATACAGTTCTTCTTCAATGCCAGTCTCATTTACACAATCTTCGATAGATCCCAGGACATGGAAGCCTTCGTACCAACTAAATTCACTTTCTCGGATACCATTTCGTTTCAGATTACCGACGTCTCGGACATACCTATGGATATCACGGTGATTATTCCCCATGGCATCGATCTCATGAGTGCCAGGTTAGATGGTACAAACAAGGAGGTCCATGTAGATGAAACAGGAAGACATTTTACCACTTTAGAGATAGAACCCGGCACGCCCCATACCCTGACCATAAGTCTGGGCACTACCGTGGATCTGATGGAGATGCTTCCTTTCTTTTTGTTGATAATATGCTTAATAATAACGTGGTTCTCATTGAGCGTATACAAGATCAAAAAGAAGCGGCGTAAAAGGAAAGTTTAGAAAATAATCTACCCTTAAATGATACGGTTGAACTCATAATGGCATAGATTATATATACTTGAAATATGATTACAAATGGATAACATGACTTCCTACGGAACGAGAGAATTGATTCTGCTTAGTTTAAAGGATTACGATATTTACAAGGAAAGGGAAAAAGTACCCTATGGTATATCACTCTCCGGACTTGCAAATACCGTTGGGTCAGGTAGAGATATTCTCTCCGAGGAAATAACCAAATTAATAGATGACGGATTGGTAGAGAAAAAAAGTAAATACGTCCGGGGTAGAAATAGAAAGAGAAACGTTTATTTTCTAACGGATAAAGGTACAAAGGAGGAGAAGAGGCTTAGGGAGGTTATAAAGAAGGAAACCATTAAGATAAAGATAGGCGAAGAAGTCAAACAGATACCTCTTGGTGATATAGAGGATTATATTGAACAAGAGGACCCACTGGTCAAAACATTGAGCAGTATGGAAAAATACGGCCTTCTGGACCTAAGCGAAGGTGCAACTACTGACGAGATTTTCGTAGGGCGATGTGAGGAGATGAACATACTACGGAATAAACTTAAAGAGGTGAAGGAAACCGGTTCTTGGATTATTTTCATCTCCGGAGAAGCCGGGGTGGGTAAGACACGATTGGTATCGGAGTTCAAGACCCATGCATTGGATCAAGGTTGGGATTTTTTGGTAGGTACATGTTTGAGCGAGATGGCTGATCCATATCTCCCTTTCAAAGAAGCTTTCGATGAATATTTAAAAGAAAGCGATGAGGCGGATATAAAATCCATGGGGCGAATAGCATTTGTCGGGGCCATCAGGGGCCTAGAGATTTCCAACAAAAAGATGTTTGATGTGGAGCGGGAGGCTACCTTTTACGAGACCACAGAATACATACGTAATATCTCGGAGGATACTTCTTTGGTAGTTTTCCTAGACGACGTACAATGGATGGACAAGGCCAGTGCACAGATATTGAATTATATGGCACACAAACTTG
>JAFDTZ010000063.1 GCA_019594305.1 Thermoplasmata archaeon | reverse complement strand
TAGGAATGTATATATATGATTTAAACAGAGATTACAATGTACGTAAAGGTACAAAACATAAAATCGAATTTGAAGAGAGTATAATAATTAGAGGAGAACACCATGAGTAATAAGGAAAAGACCAAGATATGGGCAGTTTTGATACTGCTAGTGTTGGGACTATCCGCTCTTTCAGTGGGCGCTGTTCTGTCATCGCAAACTGCGGAGGAGGAATTTTCGGTCCTAATACAAAAAAGAGGCTTGACCACAGGAACGCTCAGAGTCCAGGGATATAATATTTTGGCGGACTATGACGAGTTTGTTCTGGTAGAAACGACTTCTGATAAACTTGATAGACTACTTAGACAAGGTTATGTAGTCGAAACACTGGATAACGGGGACTTTGTCAGTCTTCAATCGTATTCTTTCAACGTAAAGGACGGAGAACCGAACATACCGGTGAATCTTGAGATCGAGAGATATCCCGAGGACGGTCATGGATACTACATAGTTCAGTTCATAGGTCCCATCAAGATGGAGTGGCAGGACCAGCTCCAGGATATGGGCGTGAGACTCCACGAGTTCAGGAACAGGTACAACTTCATCGTAGAGATGAACTTCGAAACAATGCGGAAGGTAGAGAGGCTGAACATCGTCAACTGGGTAGGAATATATCAGCCGGCATACAAATTCGACAGTGCACTGTTGAACGTTCCCGGTATCATAGACCTTGAGATAGAAACCTTCAACGCCTACGATACAATTGCGGTTGCCCAAGGCGTAGAGTACGCCGGAGCCGAGATATATTATATCGAGGACGGTTTCATGATAGCACAAGGTGAGGCGGAATCGATAATAGCCATCGCCAACATGCCCCAGGTGATATCGGTATCCAAGGGTAACTACGATTATGAGTTCCTAAACTCCCATGCCACATGGATAACCCAGACCAACGATTACGGTAATCGCAAGGTAACGGATCGGGGTGTGACAGGCATAGGTGAACTGGTCACTGTCTGCGATAGCGAGCTGTACACCACCGGAGGTGGACACGAGATGTGGTACGACACCGTTTCCTTCGGGGACACCCACCGTAAAGTGCAGGCTTATTATTCCATAGGTGGAGATCTAAACGACGGACAGTATCATGGTTCACATGTTACTGGAAGTGTTCTTGGAGATGCACCGCCCTACAATACATACAATAACAACGACGGTAATGCCATCGGTGCAAGACTGATATTCCAGGATATCGGAACATCTGGCGGTGGTCTACAGCTACCAAGCAACATGTACACCGGTGCGTGGCAGCCAAGCTACGACGCAGGTAGCAGGGCGCATACCAACAGCTGGGGCGGAGGTACGGGTAACCCGTATGGCGGACTCGCGAGAGTTGCCGATGAATTCATCTGGGACCACAAGGACTACAACATACTTTTCGCTGCAGGTAACGACGGTGACCGTGGAGCAGGCTCCATATCCGAGCAAGGACAGGGGAAGAACTTATTCACGGTTGGTGCGGCTGTAAATTACAACAGCCATAATAACATCGCTTCTTTCAGCAGCAGAGGCTACGCCTCCGACGGAAGGATCAAACCCACCGTGGTGCACATCGGTCAAAATGTTAACTCCGCCAGTCGTTCGGCTGATGGCTACAGCAGCATGTCTGGTACCAGCATGTCGGCTCCCGGTTTGGCCGGGCAGGTCGCCCAGGTAAGGCATTACTACGCAGGCGGCTGGTATCCATCGGGAAGCGCTAACGCCGGAGATGGCTTCAACCCCAGCAACGCTCTCGTCCGCGCCACCATAATCAACGGTGCAGTTGAAATAACGGGCACGGGAGCATACGAAACGGATGCGAGGTTCCCCAACAGTGACCAGGGTTACGGCAGGAGCATGCTTGACAGAGTAATGCACTTCGAAGGCGATGCCAGAAAGTTGATAGTTTTCGATTCCTTGAACGAAGGCATTTCGCTGTCAACGGGACAAAGCTGGAGCATGGAATTCGAGGTCGAAGATGCCAGCATGGCCCTTGAGGCTACAATAGCTTGGACGGATTTTCCCGGTGCTAATAATGCAGATCCCGCGATCGTCAACGACCTTGACCTTGAGTTGTTCACGCCCGGTGGTACAAGATACGTAGGTAATGCATTCACAGGCTATAATCCCGGATACTCACAATCCAATCCTACAAGCAATCCGTGGAATGGACCACGTACTGGCGAATGGGACGGTTTGAACGTGGAAGAGAACATACTTCTCTTACCGACGCAAAACGGCGTTGAAGCCGGTGTATACGAATTAACAGTTACCGCACACCAGGTAAGCCAGGGTACGCAGCCCTTTGCGGTGGTTATTACCGGAGGCGTTGTACCCTACGAGGGTGTACCCGGGGAACCACCGGAGATAACCGTCACCAGACCCAACGGCGGTGAAACCTTTACGGCAGGTACACAGGAGTCCATAACATGGACCACCATAGCCGGAGATGCCCCCGTGGACTACATCGACCTCTGGTACAGTGTTAACTCAGGCGATAACTGGATACCCATAGACACAAACTTACCCGATACGGGTACATACACATGGACAGTGCCCAACGAAGACAGTTCGAACTGTCTGATAAGAGCACGTGCAACGGATACCGAAGGACGCAGAGGTATTGATGAAAGCGATTCCACCTTTACCATTGTCGGATCTCCTCCCGCACCTCCCACTAACCTTGCGGTCGAGCATTACGGAGGCATGACACTTGTGGTCTTCGATGATTTCCAGGATGGCAACTATGATGGCTGGTCAGTCATTAGTGGTGACTGGTCAGTAGAGCAGAGTGGTGGTAACTACTGGTTGGAAGGTCAAGGACAGATATCCACGCCACATACTCAAGCCTACGGACGATGGGAATGGGACTTCCAAATGGTTAGAATAGACGAAGTTGGTGGATCGTATCAGCTGATGCGATTCTTCTTCATACAAAATCAGGCGGAACCCCTCACATGCAGCGGTTACTACGTGATCGTAACCGGTGACGTTCCTGGAGGCGGTCAGATAAACCTCTGGCGATTGGACAATGGAAACCCCCCTGACAACCCTCTGATATCCGGTGTATGGGATCCAAATACGAATTGGAACACATTGGCCGTAGAGAGAGGGGCGGACAATGTATTTACGATGTACCTTAACGACGATATTGTAGGGCAATCACCGGCTGATAGCACATACACCACTTCATCCTATATCGGGTTCCGGAATGAGGGACCTGATACAACGGACAGGCACAGGGTAAGCGAGGTCAGGACCATGGTGGAACTTGATACGGAGCACAATCGTTTGACCTGGGGTGCGAGTCCCGATGATCCGCTGGCTATAGCACAATACAATGTTTATCGTTCGGAAACATCCGGTGGAACCTATGAGTACATAGGCAGTGTCGGTGCGGACGGCTCGGCGACCTACGAGTATATAGACGAGTTCAAGGGCACGGCGGACGAAATCATCTGGTGGTACATAGTGCGTGCCGAAGGAATCAACGGTCTCGAGGAACAGAACACCAATGCGGTACCCGAGCCCGGTGAGGAACCTGATTACGTTGATATACCACTCAACGCGGGCGGAGCCGCAGCAGGTTGGAACTTCGTTTCCTTCAACCTCATGCCGCTGGACACCTCCCTGGAGGTCATACTGGACGATATAGACGGTAACTACGACAAGGTGATGTACTACGATGCCAACGCCGGCGAATGGTTGAGTTACGTACCCGGAAGGGTTGCCAGATACAACAACTTTCACTCGTGGAACCACCGTATGGGCATATGGATACACATGACCATCACTGATACCCTCAGGGTAGAAGGATACGCACCGTCTAGCACGGATATTACGCTGTATCCGGGCTGGACAATGGTGAGCCTGCCCAGCGAAAGTACGGGAAATCACGGATTGCCTGGCGAGATAGACCGCATCGGCTACTTTGACGCATCGGCGGAGTACAATCTAGTGTACAACTACAACCCGGGTTCCTTTGCATTCGAGCCTTTGAGAGGCTATTGGATACACAATCCAAACGACACTGCGGTAACGTGTACAGTGGACTACTAAAAACCCCTTTCTTTTCTTTTTTATTTTTTTTCAAGTTTAGATACAATCTATTTATCGAATAGGGTTTCGTTACGATGGATTTTAGTTACAAGTAATAGGAATGTATATATATGATTTAAACAGAGATTACAATGTACGTAAAGGTACAAAACATAAAATCGAATTTGAAGAGAGGATAATAATTAGAGGAGAACACCATGAGTAATAAGGAAAAGACCAAGATATGGGCGGTATTAATACTGCTGGTATTGGGACTATCCGCTCTTTCAGTGGGCGCTGTTCTGTCATCGCAAACTGCGGAGGAGGAATTTTTAGTTCTAATACAAAAAAGAGGCTTGACCACAGAAACGCTCAGAGTCCAAGGATATAATATTTTAGCGGACTATGAAGAGTTTGTTTTGGTAGAAACGACTTTAGAAAAACATAACATGTTACTTAATCAGGGATACACGATAGAGACTCTTGATAACGGAGATTTCGTAGACCTGCAATCCTACGCTTTTAACGTGAAGGACGGCGAACCGAATGTACCGTCAAACCTTGAGATATCAGGTTATCCGAATGACGGTCGAGGTTACTACATAATACAGTTCATCGGGCCCATCAAGATGGAGTGGCAGGAGCAGCTCCAGGATATGGGCGTGAGACTGCACGAGTTCAGGAACAGGTACAACTTCATAGTAGAGATGAACCTGGGCACCATGCGAGCGGTGGAGAGATTGGACTTCGTCAACTGGGTGGGCATATACCAGCCGGCCTACAAGTTCGAGCAGTCGTTACTTGATGAACAGGGAATTCTGGAACTAGAAGTGTTTATCTTCGATAGCGCCGACCCGTTTATAGTGGCTGACAGGATCGCCGATATTGGAGGAGACATCCACTACGTGAACGCCGACTTCCATTACCTCGTCACATATATCGATGTGGAGAAGGTAACTACCCTAGCGAATTTCCATAACGTTAAGGACATAGTCATGGGTCCCGGATACCTGTCAGTATTCAACGCCGATGCCACCTGGATCGCCCAGACCAACCAGCAGAACAACCGAAAGGTCACAGATATGGGCGTAACTGGTGAAGGCGAATTGATTACGGTATGTGACAGTGAATTATACGGTGGTAATTCGGATAACCCTGACCATGAATGCTGGGCAGATCCGGATGGTAACCCAGTCGGTGACAATCACCGCAAGATACAAGCACATTATGTTCCTGGTGATGCCGGGGGAGATCTGAACGCTGGTGTATACCACGGAACACACGTTACCGGATCCGTACTAGGCGATTCCCCTCCTTACAATACTTACAACAATAACGATGGTAACGCCATGGGTGCTAGAGTAATATTCCAAGATGTTTCTTCTGACGCCTGTGGTGCAGTGAATCCTCCATCAGACATGTACAACGATGGATACGGTCAGCCATACGATTGGGGTTCCCGAGCGCACACTAACAGTTGGGGTGGTGGCTCAGGATACGGAGCTTCCGCTGTAACATCAGATCAATTCATCTGGGATCACAAAGACTTCAACATATTATATGCAATGGGTAATTCTGGATCCGGAGCAAACACCCTATCAAGTCAGGCAGAAGGTAAAAATGTACTCAGCGTAGGAGCAGTTACTAACTCTCCGAGTCATAACAACGTAGCTTCATTCAGCAGTAGAGGATATGCCGATGACGGTAGGATCAAACCTACGGTTTTACATGTTGGTGAAAATCTAGTATCAGCTAGTCAGAGCACAAGTGGATATAGCAGTATGAGTGGAACAAGCATGTCCACACCAAGCCTGGCCGGTCAAGTTGGACAAGTTAGGCACTATTATGTCGGCGGCTGGTATCCATCCGGAACTCAGAGTGCAGCAGATGGTTTCAACCCAAGTAATGCATTGGTGAGGGCAACCCTTATCAACGGTGCAGTGGAGATATCCGGATCAGGTGCTTACACAAACGACAATAGGTTCCCAAATGGAGATCAGGGTTACGGTAGAAGCATGCTGGACCGAGTTATGCACTTCGAAGGCGACGCCAGGAAACTATATGTTTTCGACTCTTGGAACGAAGGTGTTGCACTGTCAACGGGACAAAGCTGGAGCATTGAATTCGAGGTTGAAGACGCAAGCATGGACCTAGAAGCCACACTCGCATGGAGCGATTATCCGGGATCATCCGGGGCAAATCCAACCATCGTCAACGACCTTGACCTTGAGTTGTTCACTCCTGGCGGCACTAGATACGTTGGTAACGCATTTACTAGCTATAACCCCGGTTACTCACAATCCAATCCTTCAAGCAACCCGTGGAATGGACCACGTACTGGCGAATGGGACGGTTTGAACGTGGAAGAGAACATACTTCTCTTACCGACGCAAAACGGCGTTGAAACCGGTGTCTACGAATTGAGGGTTACAGCACACCAGGTAAGCCAGGGTACGCAGCCCTTCGCGGTTGTTGTAAGCGGTGGTATCACCCATGACGGCCCCGACCCGGTGGTACCGCCGGAGATAATGCTCACGCGACCAACCGGCGGAGAGACCTGGTACGCTGATGATGATGAATCGATCACGTGGACAACAACCCAAGGTGACGGAACGATAACCGGCGTTGATCTTGAGTATTCGGTTAATAACGGAGCTACCTGGAATGTGATAGTTACAGGAATTCCTGACTCGGGCAGTCACCTATGGACCGTACCGGACATAGACACTAATCAAGCGAGGATACGAGCAACCGTTCACGATGATAACGGTAGGAGTGATAACGACATCAGTGGTACTTTCACCATCGTCGGTACACCTCCCGAGCCACCGGCACCTCCTGAGAACCTAGCCGTCGAACACTACGGAACCGGTATGGAGACTCTTTTCTACGATGATGTAGAAGGTGGCGATCTTGGATACACTACAGGGACATCCGAATCGCCGGCAAGCGAGTGGGGTATACGGAGCCACGGAGCAACCTCTGGTGTAAATTCATGGGACTTCGGTGACGGTCTGTACTACAAGACCTCAGCATATGGCTACCTCAGTTGGCTCATTTCACCGGGAATCGAGATACCCGCTGGAGCCGAGAATGTGGAACTAAGCTTCGAACATTGGCGCTCGTTCGGTATGCAAACTACTTACCTTGACGGCGGCAATCTAAAGCTGTCTACAACAGGCACAGGCGGCACTTTCAACCTGATCACACCCAACGAGGGTTACGACGGACCTATAAACGACGCATACGGTAATCCCCTGGGCGGACAGCAGGCTTGGGGTGGTACCGTAGGTTGGGAAACAGTTACCTTTGACTTATCCGCCTATACTGGTGAAACAATACATCTTCGTTGGGATGCGGGTATAGAAGCATACGATGAGGATATGGAAGAAGGATGGCGTATCGATAATATCCTAGTTACCGCTGAAACCCCCGGTGAAGGAGACGAGCACAACCGTTTGACGTGGGATGCCAGTCCAGACGACCCATCGGACGTGGCTCAGTACAATGTCTATCGCTCGGAAGAATCCGATGGTACCTATGAGTACGTAGAGAGCGTAGCTGCAGATGGTTCTGTAAGTTACGAGTACATCGATCTTGACAAGGGCACTGCAGATGATATAATCTGGTGGTACATAGTACGTGCCGAAGGACTGACCGGCATAGAGGAAGAGAACACCTACGCTGTACCGGAGCCCGGTGAAGAGGCGATATCCGTTGATATACCACTCTACGCAGGCGGAGATGCAGACGGCTGGAACTTTGTTTCCTTCAATCTGATGCCGCTGGATACCACCCTAGAGGCTATACTCGCAGATATAGACGGCAATTACAATAAGGTGATGTACTTCGATGCGTCGTCCGGAGAATGGAGTTCGTATGTACCCGGAAGGGCAGCGAGATACAACAACTTGCACTCGTGGAACCACCGAATGGGTATATGGATACACATGGCAACCACCGACACTCTGACAGTCGGGGGGTACGCACCCGGGAGTACGGATATAACATTGTATCCGGGTTGGACAATGGTAGGTCTGCCAAGCGAGAGTACGGGCAATCACGGACTGCCTGGAGAGATAGATCGCATCGGCTACTTTGATGCATCGGCGGAGTACAATCTAGTGTACAACTACAACCCGGGTTCCTTTGCCTTCGAGCCATTGAGAGGCTATTGGATACACAATCCGGGAACCACTGCGGTGACATGGACGGTGGACTATTAACCCCAAACCCTTTCTTTTCTTATTTTTATAAAAATATGTTACATTAGACTTATTCGTTATATCGTTTAAAAACTAGAGTTAGTAAAGCAATTAATGAGATTTCACCGAAAAATTATAAGTAGTCTTGTTGATATCCTATCTAAATAAAAGAGGAATCAGAATGGAAAAAACGGTCCATCGGAAGATAGACAGGGAAGATGATTCCATCACCATCACGGACATCCAGGAGATGATCAATGAACTTCAGGAGAAGCACCCTGACAGAGAGGTCTTTTTCGATGGGGATGAGTTTGCAATCTGCAGCAGAAAGAAAAGAAACGGGTAATTTACTTGATCCTGATTAAGTTAGGCGGGAGCGTTATAACGGATAAGAGCAAAGAGTATACATTCAAACCTAGAGTAGTAAAGAGATTATTAGATGAGATAAAGGAAGGAACAAAAAATGAGAGATTTGTCATCGTCCATGGGGGTGGTAGTTTTGGTCATCCGGGTGCTCACAGATACGGTTTTAACACCAAGGCTCCCGGACAGTTGGCTCAAGGTACGGCAGAAGTGCAGTACCAAATGAGAATTTTGAATAATTTAGTGCTAGATATGATGATAAAAGCCGACTTATGGGGTGTTTCGATACCGGGAGGACTCATATCGATCTTCGATGAGGGTAAATTGAAGGAGATAAAAACAGATATATTAAATGAGCTTTTAAATCTAGGAACCATCCCGGTGGCCTTCGGAGATGTAGCAATAGATAAGACATGGAGTGTAACGATATGTTCGGGTGATGATTTGATGTTGGGGATGGCACACTTGGCGAAAAAAGCGATATTCGTCACCGACGTTGATGGAATATATAAGGAAGGGAAAGTATGTGAGTTATTTACCGAGGATATGCTTCCATTGAACTCTGATGATATTCCATCTTCACATGACAGGATCGATGTTACCGGGGGTATGAAAGATAAGACAAATAAGATGCTCGATATAGCAAGTCACTGCCCGTCTTTCATAGTTAACGGTACCGTAGAGGGCAGGCTAAAAAAATTATTACAGGAAGACACCACCGTATGCACCGAGGTTAGAGCATGATAGAATCAAGAAAAAAAGACCATATGGACATATGCCTAAAAAAGGATGTGGAGTCGGGTAATGATTTTTGGAGCATGATCAAATTATTTCACCGAGCGGCTCCCGAGATAGATTTGGATGATATATCGACCCGATGCAAATTCTTGGGTGTGGATATATCCGCTCCTCTGGTCATATCCGCCATAACAGGAGGTTATTCAGGTGCAAAAACAATCAACCAACGTCTGGCCGCTGCGGCGGAAAAGGTAGGCATACCCATGGGTGTAGGCAGTCAGAGGCCGGCCTTAGAAAACAAAAAATATCGTAAATCTTACGAAGTAGTTTCTAAGTATGACCCACCACTTGTCTTTGGTAATATCGGTGCACCCCAGCTTATACCTCAGAAGGGTAGAACCCCTATTGACGTTGAAAAGTGTAAGGAAGCCTTAGAGATGATTGACGGTGACTTTATTGCAGTTCATTTTAACTATCTTCAGGAGGTCGTTCAGCCTGAAGGTGATGACCACGGAGTGAATATAATGGCTAACCTTAAAGAGCTAGCCCGACAAATTCCTATAATTGCTAAGGAGACGGGTGCGGGCGTATCATCCGAGATGGCACTGGAATTCCAGGAAGCCGGGGTTAGAGCCATAGACGTAGGAGGAATGGGTGGTACTTCATTTTCAGGAGTAGAATATCACCGTAACAAAGGTAAAAATGAAAAGGACCTAGCAAAGCTCCTATGGGATTGGGGTATTCCCACACCGGTATCAATAATAGAATGTCGTCGCACCACCGAGCTACCCTTAATATCAACTGGTGGAGTCAGGAACGGACTTCACACGGTAAAGGCCCTGGCATTGGGTGCGGATACAGTTGGAATAGCCGGAGGCATATTACCCTGGGTGAATAGATCCGAAGAGGACACAATATCTTATCTGAACAATATCATTAAAGAGTTAAGAACAGTGATGTTCCTGTTAGGGTGTAAAAATATAGAAGAACTTAGAAAACAGAGGGTGGTTATTACCGGTGAATTAAGGGACTGGATAATGGATTGAACATATTCACAATAATTCATCCAAATGTTTTTTCATCCGGTCTATACGTTCTTTCTTCTTCTCCAGTTCTACCTGTGTCTTTTTCAGATTTTCTTCCCATTTAACCAGTTCTCTTTCCTTTTCTTCGAGAACAGTCAGTTTTTCTGACTCCCCCTGAATCTCCGCCCAAAGTGTGCTTAATCTTTGTCTTTCTTCGGTCAATTCGGATCTCTTTTTATTAAGCTCCTCCTCTCTGCTGTTGAGATCTTCTGCCAGCACTAATAAATCGTTTTTTCTGGATTCGAATGTCTTCTCTCTTGACTTGATATCCCTTTCTCTTTGCGCGAGTTCCTTCTCTATCTTCCCCCTCTCCCTTTCTAACATTTCTCGCTCTTTCTTTATATCTTCTCTCAACTTTTTATCCTGTCTTGATTTTTTGGATTTAGCATACTCCATCAAGCTTATGGCGCTCTCTTTAACTTCCTGTAAATGTATTCTTTCTTCCTCTATATGTTCCCTTTCCTTGTCCAAGGTATTTTCCCTCGTATCTAACATATCTCTACGCTTATCCAATTCCCTTGATTTCATCATAAGCTCTTCTTGCCTCTCTTCGATCTCGAGAGCTTTGCGGGGTAGTTCGTCTTGAAGTTCCTTCAACTCTCGTCTCTCATTATCCAGCTCTTTTCCTCTTTGGTCAAGTTTTTCCTCAAATTCTTCAAGGTCATGTTTCATTATCTCTAATTCATTCTCCTTTTCCAAAGCCGCCTCACTCCAGGACCTTACCTTTTCCATCTCATTTGTAAGATCATCTAGACTCTTTTCTATCTCCTTTTCTTTCTCTTGAAGCTCCGCCTCTACTTCCTTTATCTTTCTCTCTCTCTTACCTACATCCTTCTCCTTTAGATACAATTCCTCATCTCTAGCTTTAAGTTCATCGTCCCTTGCAGCTATCCTCTTCTCCTTAGCTTCCAGTTTCTCCAACTTCTCGCCGACCTCCTTCCACAAGGATATCACATCTTGCCTTTCACGTTCCAGCTTCTCTACCGTTTCCTGTACATTTCGTTCTCTCTCACTTATCTTTGCATCCGCCTGCTGAACCTTCTCTTTCTCCTGCCTGAACGTAACAAGTTTTTCTTCTAAACTATCCTCTTTTTCAGCTAACTCATCGCCCCATCTGTGTAATTCTTTATTCAATCCCTCGAGTCCCGTCTTCTCTTGCTGAATACGTTTTTCTTTATCTTCAAGTTCATTTATCTTCTTCTCAGCTACTTCCTCTCGTTGGGACAGTCTACCTTCCCTCTGGTTGATATCAGTCTCACGTTTGTTAATCTCTTTTTCCTTTTTATCGATGAGTTCTTCCCTCTCTTGTAATGTCGCCTCTCTTCTTGTCAACTTTTCTTCCTTTTCTTCAACTTTTTCCGTAAATATTTTTCTTTCTTCCTGTAGGGCTTTTTCGTTAGATTTTATCTCCGCATTCCATATATCGAGTTCTTCCCTTAGATCGTGGAGTCCTTCCTTTTCCACATCTATATCCGAAAGAATGCTTTTTACTTCCTCCTCTCTCTCTTCTATATCTTCCTCCTTTTCTTTCAATTCGATATCAAATTCGGATAAACTTTGTTCTTTTTCATTTATTTCTTTCTGCCGGCGGTCGAGTTCCTTCTCTCGGCCGTTCAGTTTATTGCTGAGATCAGTCAATTCTTCATCTTTGTTTTTTAGTTTCGTTTCTAAGGAATCGAGTTCTTTCTCTTTTTTAGACAAATCCTTTTCCATATGTAAGAGTTCGTTTTCCTTGGAACCCAATTTTTCTTCATATCTATTTAGCTTAGTTTCTCTTTCTTCTAACTCACTCACCCAGTCGTTGATGGCAGCCTCTCTGTTGTCCATACCTTCTTCACGTTTGTCCAGCTCTTTCTCTCTGGAGTCAAGTTCTTTTTCCCCACTACCCAATTTTTCTTCTCTTTCGGTAAGAGTCTTATCTCTATCTTCGAGAACCTCTTGACGTTGGTCGAGTTCTTCCTCTCTGGAATCGAGTTCCTTTTCCCTTTTATCAAGTTGTTTTTCTTCTTTCTTTATCTTTTCTTCCCTCTCTACGAGTTCAGACCTTACATCGTCAAGATTACCTTCAAGATCTTCCAATCTTTTTTCGCGTTCATCGAGTTCATTTTTCAGTGCATTAAGGTTGGAATCTCTCTTTTCTAGCTCTTCCTGTCTATCCTCGACCTTGTTTTCTCTCTCCTGGATATCCTCTTCTCTCTCTTCTATCTCTTGTTCCCACGAT
>JAFDTZ010000002.1 GCA_019594305.1 Thermoplasmata archaeon | reverse complement strand
TTCGACCAAGACAGCGTTATCATAGTGCTCTATGAGATCAACGTTTAAATCGTCAAAAATGTTAAAGACGACTTCTTCGCTTATTCCATACAGTTCAACAAGTACAATATCTTCACACACGTCATTTTCTTGCCCAGTTACCACTCCGATTGACAGCGAAACCAAGATCATCATAAAGGCAGCCATCAGAGTAATTATTTTTGTTTCTATTTCTTTGTCCATTTCTCATCCTCTCTTTTTCGTTTTTCTTCGGGTTTTATATTCGTCACATTTACAAAGGGTTAATATGATATATATATATATAAGAGTTTCGGTAATGTTACCGATATTTTATGCGAATATTTATATTAACACTTGTATGACCGTGCAAATGTTCCCTGCCCTCTATGCGATATGGAACTATTCATAGGACTATCATCGACCGAGTTTATTGTTTATTCGATACATTCGGAAAGTAAAAAAATGCTTCCGGAACTCACTCCGTTCGCTCCTCCCACTTTTTCATTTCTTGCTACGCTTGAAATAGAAAAAGTGCAGGGGACTAACGCCCCCCTTTTATTTCATTAAAAATAAAATAATGCGGGGGAAGGGATTTGAACCCTCGGACCCCTATGGGAATAGATCTTGAGTCTATCGCCGTTGGCCATGCTTGGCTACCCCCGCGCTTCGAATGCGAATGAGAAAGCGGGGAGTTAGGAGGAATTTTTAATTCCTGCGCTACCCCCGCTTGAGGAGCGAAATAGTTTGAGCGAGTTAAGCGGGTTAGTGGAAATTCCTTTCCACGTTGACCCGCAAATTGTGGATACAATTTGCGTGTTGGAGGAATCGAAGATTCCTGCGCTACCCCCGCAAGAAGGAGTTGTTACGACTTCTGAGGGCAAATCGGAACTCGTTCTGGTGATTGCCCGCGTATATGAGCGGTTTAACATGTGAAGATTGCAGAGGCTAAATATTTTTTCGTCTGAAATACACGAAAGGTTTAACTTCGATAATAAATTGAGATGTGCGGTTTAACATGGATAAACAGGAAAAAAAATATCTCGAAGATGCTTTGAGAGCGAAAAGATCGCATGAACGCTTCAACAAGGCACTGGCCAGGACTATCAGCGATAAAGAAAAGGGAAAGGATGGTTATGTTAGGTATATCAATATGATGAGCGAAGTGAGAAAACTGGCATACAAAAAACGTATCTCTAACGAGGAAGCGGTAAAACGTATCCTAGGACGTACTTGAATCTTCGGAGATTATAGACCTTCTCTTTCTTTTTATATATGATATAAGCACCAAAAAGACGGCAAATAGGAGCGTTGATATAACCCAAAGAGGTAAAGACGGTGCACTACCCTCCATGGTGACGTCCACTACCGCACCCCGGCCCGACACTACCGCCTCTCTGCTAACCAGTATATTACCCATGGTGTATGTAATATGGAGAGTATCGCCCTCCGCACAAAAATACGGTACGCTCAGATGTGTGGAGTAGTTTCCCGGGGAAGCTGTGAAATTGTGCCAAGAGGCCGTACGCTGATTGTGTATTTTAATTATGATATCATCTTGAGATACGATAAAACCGCTTATAACGAAAGAACTGTTCAACTTGACCTCTTCAACGATATGAGAAACTATCCCGTCTCTGTAGACCAGATACCCTTCCACCGAAAAATCTCCCAGTCCGAAAAACTCGAGTGACGTCTGATCCATCCGGAAAGTATCTCGTTGGTAAAGAGCTTCATCCTGTACGATGTCTATATTAACGATCGCACCGGATAGATGATGAGATAAATCGATATCCATTGAGCCTTCTTTAACGATAATATCCATCTCGAACCCGGTGTTAGATATCATCCTGGGCGGATCTATAAAGCGTTTCAGCCATGTACTCCATTCGAGCTCGGCGAATTCTGTGTCCTCATAACCACTTAGGATAGATTCGGAAGGAAAATATATCCCTATACCATGGGCATTCTCCGCTGGGTCGTTTTCAAGCGAGTGGACCCTATGGGCCGTCACACTAGCATTTATGGCTTCACGCAGCCGGATTCCAGATCGTCTCAGACGGTGGGAATTCACATTATGGTGCACGTTCATAGTAAAATGATATAGATCTCTGGGATTAGGCGATGGTTGGTACACTTCGGTTTCATCCCATGCCAGTCTTACTTCGTCATGATAAAAGGGGAGAGCCAGACCGAGTTCCGTCGAGTAGTGATCCAACTCCATTATGGGCAATTGCATAGTGTCCACCGCGGTAAGGGTTGTTGATACACTGCTGTGGTTAGCACCCCAATCAACGAACTTATCCACTATCACCGTCGCGAAGTCTGCCGGAGAAATACCGGGATCGTCCTTTAGGGCATTCAGTATATCAGTATAGGGCCAGCCCGCGATGGGTTCCTCCTTTTCAGATGCGATTATTATACCACTGCGCCCTCTAAGTTCATAATACACCTCGAACATACCCATGGTACACGAATCAAAACCTATTATATCGAAGTATAGCCCGTCGAGTGCCTCGTTCATCTCTCCTAAAGTCAGCAGTTGAGCGGATCCCTCCATTGACATGCCCCTCCAACCATGACCGTGCCCCCATAGGTTGAGTAGGTATCTCTCGGATCCGTAATTTTGTTTCGTCCACCTGACGAAATCGCTTAGCGTCTGTGGGTCAGACATATCCACTTCGTCGACCCATGATGAATTTACCGTACTGAGTGGAATATGTATGAATTCATCACCGGCTACTTCAAGTAATCTGCTATCTCCTTCCTCCTTCTGGTCGGCGAGGACGACCACGGAAACACTATCACCCGGTGAAGCCGCCCGTAACTCTTCCAAATCACTTTCAACAAAATCACTCAGATCCCCGCTACCGCCCATATAGAACATCAAAGTCCATTCACTGCCCGAAGTATCTTCAACGCCGGAAACGGTGATAACTACGGAGATAAGGATGACAATAGTGATAGTTATAGTCGCGGTTCTACGCATGGAGATTTTACTTTAAATAAGCTATATATAGTTTGCTTAAGTACTTATTGTCAAAGTATTTACACTAAAAAGGAGTTTTAAAGGCTCTTTGGTGGGGAACTTTTAAATAGTACATACATTTAGAAACTAGACCGCTTGCGTAAACCACGGGCCTGTAGCTCAGCCAGGTAGGAGAGGGCAAATAGGCTTTTTCCCTGGATAGAGCATCTGGCTTTTAACCAGGTGGTCTGGGGTTCGATAGGATAACCTATCAGGGGTGTCCCGAAAATCCCCACAGGCCCACTTGGGCATGTACCGCCTTGGTAAGATGGTTGTTAAATATAGATGCCGACATATGGAGAGAATGCATTATGGATAGTTATAAAATAAGAAATGGGGGCACAACATGGGTAGCCTGAACGTGATGAAACATGCCTTAGTACCCGTACACCATCTCGTTCCCGAAGAAGATGAGGAAGAGATATTGGAAAAACTGGACGCTAGAAAGGATCAGCTACCGAAAATACTTAAAGCGGATCCCGCACTTAAACAGCTTATCGAAAAACACGGAGATATTAAGAAGGGCCGATTAATCCAGATAGACAGAATAAGCAAAACCGCAGGCATATCGAAGGCATATCGTTTGGTTGTAGAGAGAGAATGAGACAAAAGGACGTGAAGAAAAAATGAGAGAATTAGTAGATGCTTTCTTTAAAGAGATAAGCATAGTCAGCCACCACCTGGCATCCTATAATAACTTTATACCTACGGCAGACAATCCGAACAATAGAGCGCAAAAGATTTTGGATAATGTCCGCATAGGCTATAACGACGTTAATTGGGGTATTATCAAGCTTGACCCCGAAAAGGTTGATGGAAGGGACATAAGGATACGGGTAGGTCGAAAAAGAACCGAGGACGGGCAGATAGACCCGAACTCCGAAAATACTATCAGATTGAATAGACCTACTATACTGGAGGCCAGCGGTTCCAGGCATCGATTAACGCCCATGGAGGCTCGACTTAGAGATTTTTCTTACGAAGGGGACATGGAACTCTGTTTTAGTGTTATTGAAGATGATATAGAAAGAGAGCCCGAGTGGTTAACCATAGGTAAGATACCCATAATGATCGGTTCCAAGAGATGTAACCTCAACCCCATGAACATCGACAATACCATGGAAGAAATCCTGGATACGGACATTGAAAGCAAAGAATATGATTCACACACCTACAAGGACAAGCTTGTCATGCTTAGTGAAGACCCTGTGGACCCCATGGGGTATTTCATCATCAACGGCACCGAGAGGAACCTTATGGCCGTGGAAGACATGGCATCCAACCGTATCATGTGCGAGATAGTGGAAAGGTACGGCCGCAAGATGGAAGTGGTTAAAATATTCTCACATAAACACGGATATCGTGCCCTTACGGTGATGGAGAAGAAGCGTGATGGTTTGATCCGGGTTTCAGTGCCTGGAACGAGAGGGTACATACCACTCATAATTCTTATAAAGGCACTTGGTCTTGATAGTAACGAAGACATCTTCGAGACCGTAGTCACCGAAGAGGATATGATAAGCATAGTGATGGCAAACATAGAGATGTGCGAAGAGGAAGATGAATTCTCTCAAAACGGCGTTTACGAACAAGAAGATGCCATAACATACCTTGAAAGGAAGTTTGCACAAGGCCAGGCGGAGGAATACCGAAAGAGAAAGATAGATTCCATGTTGGATAGATCTCTTCTTCCGCACCTAGGTGACGACGAGGAAGCTAGGATCAAAAAGGCGGTCTTCCTATGCCGTATGGCGCGAGGCATACTGGAACTAGCTATAGGTAAGAGAACTCCCGACGATAAGGATCACTATGCTAACAAGCGTATAAAACTTGCCGGTGACCTTATAGGTGACCTTTTCCGGGTTTCAATAGTCAACCTCCTCAAAGACCTAAAATATCAACTTGAAAGAAATTACTCTAAGAAAGGCGAGATACGCCTGCACTCATCCATTAGACCGGACCTTTTGTCCAACAAGATACAGCACGCTATGGCAACGGGAAATTGGGTCGGCGGACGCACTGGCATATCTCAACTGCTGGACAGAACTACAAACATGAGTTCGATCAGCCATCTAAGGCGTGTGAAATCGCCCTTATCTCGGAGTCAGCCACACTTTGAAGCAAGAGAGCTGCACCCGACCCAATGGGGACGGTTGTGCCCGAATGAAACCCCCGAAGGGCAGAACTGCGGCCTGGTTAAGACGTCGGCACTTATCATCGATGTTTCCAGAGGTGCCGAACCCAACGACGTACTTTGGATACTCTACGATATCGGATTGGAAAACATAGGCGAAAGTGATAAGAATGTGGTAAAAGTATATCTCAACGGGGATATCGTAGGTGTTGTCGAAGACCCCGTCGATTTCGTAGCTAAAATAAGAAAGAAAAGAAGAGGAGGCGACCTGTCGGACCAGGTCAATGCAAGATACGATGACAAAATGAACGAGGTCATCATAAATTCTGACGAAGGTCGGGTCAGGAGACCGCTTCTCATCGTTGAAGATGGTAAACTGAAGCTGACATCGGATATGATGAAAAAACTGTCCGAAGATAAGATGGGAGTTAAGGATCTTTTTGATAAAGGTGTCATGGAATGGATGGACACCGAGGAAGAAGAAGATACTTACATAGCTATGGAGCCTTTCGAAATACCTGATAGCTGTACCGGGTGCGACAAACCGCTCTCTGTAACAGACATAGTATGGAAAAATATCGGCAGTGGAGATGACGCTAAGTTAAAATGTAAAACATGCGGAAAGGAGATGAAAGGTACCTTGAAGCTGAATAAAAAACATACACATCTCGAGCTGGACCCTGTATTGGTCATGGGTGCCGCAGCGGGCCTCATTCCATATGCGCCCCATAACGCCGCACCTCGCTGCACCATGGGCTCGAATATGATGAAGCAATCTCTGGGTCTACCTTCTTCAAATTACAGAGGACGGCCGGACACAAGAGAACATCTACTTCATTACCCACATATATCGTTACTACAAACAAAATCCATGGATTTTGTTAATTACAATGATCGTCCTGCGGGCCAGAACTTCGTGGTAGCGGTAATGTCATACCACGGATACAATATGGAAGACGCTCTGATATTCAATCGCGGATCCATCGACAGAGGATTGGGTAGGTCTACCTTCTTTAGAACATATACCACCGAGGAGAGAAGGTATCCGGGAGGTCAGGAAGACCACTTTGAGATACCGGATCCCGACGTTAGAGGTGCAAGGAGCGACCAATTTTACCAACATCTGGATGAAGACGGGGTCATCAGTCCCGAGGTAAAGGTCAACGGAGGAGATGTTCTTGTAGGAAAGACCTCACCGCCTCGTTTCCTTGAAGAGGATACCGATTTCATGGCGCCCCAAAAGAGAAGGGAAACGTCCAAGATAGTAAGGCCCAGGGAAAAGGGATGGGTCGACTCCATAATGCTCACCGAATCCTCAGACGGAAGTAGGGTTGTTAAGGCTAAGGTGAGGGATCAACGAGTGCCCGAACTCGGGGACAAGTTCGCCTCGAGACATGGTCAGAAAGGAGTAATTGGAAAACTTGTCGAACCCGAAGACCTGCCCTTCACAGAAAATGGTCTGGTCCCGGATCTTATTCTAAACCCCCACGCGATTCCGTCAAGGATGACCATCGGCCATGTTTTAGAGATGCTGGGAGGTAAAGTAGGCTCTTTGGAAGGACGGTTCGTTGATGGAACACCCTTCAGTGGTGAAAAGGAAAGATCACTACGGAAGGCCCTAACGGATTCGGGATTCAAGCACAACGGTACCGAAGTGCTTTATGACGGTAGATCCGGAAAGCTGCTACAGGCGGAGATCTTTGTGGGCGTTATCTATTATCAAAAACTTCACCACATGGTTTCCGGTAAACTTCACATGCGTTCGAGGGGGCCTGTACAGATACTGACCAGACAACCTACCGAAGGACGATCTCGTCAAGGCGGTTTAAGATTCGGTGAGATGGAACGTGACTGTTTGATAGGGCATGGTGCCGCGATGGTAATCAAGGATAGATTACTTGACCAATCGGACGGAACAACGGAGTACGTGTGCGGAAAAGAGGAGTGTGGGCATGTGGCAATGTTAGATAGTAACGGAGAGTTGAGATGTCCGGTTTGCGGTGAACGCTCTAACGTGCACAAGATCCAGACGAGTTACGCTTTCAAATTGTTGATGGACGAACTCCGTTCCCTGGGAGTTACAATGAGATTACAACTGGAGGATTTAAAATGATCAGAAGGGGTATAGCTAAAAGAGTAGGTGCCATAAGATTCGCTTACATGTCTCCCGAAGAGATAAGAAGACTTTCGGCCACCAAGATAATTACTCCGGATACGTACGACGATGACGGATTTCCAATAGAAATGGGTTTGATGGATACTCATTTAGGTGTTATCGAGCCGGGTTTAAGATGTAAAAGTTGCGGAGGCAGAGTCGACCAGTGTTCGGGACACTTTGGGCAT
Organism: Thermoplasmata archaeon; assembly: GCA_019594305.1. Lineage (GTDB taxonomy): Archaea > Thermoplasmatota > Thermoplasmata > Halarchaeoplasmatales > Halarchaeoplasmataceae > Haladaptatiplasma. The sequence goes on along the minus strand of JAFDTZ010000002.1, from coordinate 34,197 downwards.
ATCGAACTTGCAATGCCGGTAGTACATGTGGGCTATGTAAAGGAGATAAAGAAATTACTCCGATCCACGTGCAGCGAATGCGGTAGAATCCTGATGACCGATGAAGAGAGGGAGATTTTCATCAGCGAGATGGACGGCTTGAGGAAACTGGGAGGAGATCCCCTTGATATACGTAAACTTGCAAAAGAAATCGCCTTTACCGCTAGAAAGAGCAGTATATGCCCGCACTGCGACGGGCAACAATTGAAGATAATGCTTGACAAACCTACGACCTTCAGGGAGGAAAATACGAAGTTGACACCGAAAGAAGTGAGAGCGAGGCTCGAGAAGATACCGGATAGAGATCTGATACCACTGGGGTTGAACCCTGAATTCGTAAGGCCCGAGTGGTTCGTGCTTAAGGTTCTCTTGGTCCCCCCCGTGACGGTGAGACCTTCCATCACCCTGGAATCCGGTGACCGCTCTGAAGACGATCTGACCCACAAACTCGTCGATATATTACGGATCAATCATCGTTTGAGAGAGAATAGAGACGTTGGATCGCCGCAGCTTATAGTTGAAGATTTATGGGACCTTTTACAGTACCACATAACGACCTATATAGATAACCAGACTTCGGGTATACCCCCCGCAAGACACCGCAGCGGCCGTTCATTGAAAACACTGATTCAGCGATTGAAAGGTAAAGACGGCAGGTTCAGGCAAAACCTGAGCGGTAAACGGGTTAACTTCTCGGCTAGAACGGTCATATCTCCCGACCCATGGTTGTCGATTAATCAGGTGGGGGTTCCCGTAAGGGCGGCAAGGGAGTTGACTGTACCAATGAAGGTGACCGCTGAAAATATCGAATTGATACGAGAGATGATACTTCGGGGGCCTGAACCCTGGGAGAAGGGAAAATATAAACCCGGTGTGAATTATATCATAAGACCGGACGGCAGGAGAATTCGATTGACGGAAACCAACGCCGAGACCGTGGCGGAAAAGGTGGAGGTCGGATTCACCGTTGAGAGGGGTTTGATGGATGGAGATATAGTCCTCTTCAACAGACAGCCTTCATTGCACCGGATGTCTATGATGGCACACGAAGTTAAGACCGTCCCGGGCAAGACATTTAGATTGAATCTGGCAGTATGCCCGCCATATAATGCCGATTTCGACGGCGACGAGATGAACCTGCACGTACTGCAGAGCGAGGAGGCAAGGGCGGAAGCAAAGGTCATGATGATGGTACAGGAACACATACTATCACCACGTTTCGGCGGGCCTATTATAGGTGCTATCCAGGACCACATAACGGGATTGTTTTACCTCACACATAAAAATCCACTCTTCTCCAGAAGAGACGTGGTGAGCATATTCTCGAACCTGGTAACGGAGGGATCGCCGGAAGCGATTACCGTTGATGGAGAGAGGATGTGGCTGGGCAAGGACATATTCAGCCACTTTTTACCTGAAGGATTAAATATCCAGCTGCGCTCGTCCATCTGTGAAAGTTGCGATACTTGTAAAAAACGGGATTGCGAGAACGACGCCTTCGTGGTCATCGAAGACGGTAAATTGATAACCGGCACCATAGACGAGAGTTCGGTGGGCGCATTCAAAGGGGACATCGTGGATAAGATAGCAAGGGATTTCGGAACTACGGAAGCTAGGATATTCATAGACCGTGTAACGACCTTGGCACTCGGTGTAATAACCCTTAAGGGATTCACAACATCCATACAGGATGAAGATCTACCAAAGATGTCAGTCAAACAGATTGAAGATACCCTACTGGAAGCGGAAGAAGAAGTAAAGGAGATGGCCCAGGCTTACAGGGATGGGGAATTGGAACAGATGCCCGGACGTACACTACAGGAAACCCTCGAAGTTATGGCGTTGCAGAAATTAGGTAAGGCCAGGGATAACGCGGGCAAGATAGCGAGTAAACATCTCGGTCTGGGAAACAATGCCGTTAAGATGGCGAGGACGGGAGCAAGGGCTAGTATACTGAATCTTACCCAGATGGCCGGAGCATTGGGTCAGCAGGCTATCAGAGGTGAGAGACCTAGTAGGGGTTACGACCAACGAACGCTACCTCATTTCGAGAAAGGTGAATTGGGTGCGGGAGCCAGAGGCTTCGTAAAATCTTCATATAAAGAAGGGCTCAACCCCATCGAATTCTTCTTCCACAGCATGGGCGGCAGGGAAGGTCTGGTCGATACTGCGGTAAGAACAAGCAGATCCGGTTACATGCAAAGAAGGCTGATCAACGCTCTTGAAGATCTGATGGTATACGACGATGCAAGCGTGAGAAACCCTGCGGACACTATAATCCAGTTCAAATACGGCGAAGACGGAGTAGACCCTATGCGAAGTATCAAAGGTAAAGCCATAGACATGGACGACATACTCATGGACATGTATGCTATAAAAAGAGAGAGAGGTGAATAATCATGGCAAACCAAAATACCGTCAAGGCATTGGTTAGAAGGGGACTGGACGAGAAAACAGCCACCAAACTTGCGGATGAAGGATACACGCTTTCCGATGTTAAGGGAGCGTCATTGAAGGATCTCACCGATGTTATCGGAAAAGAAAAGGCCGGGGAAGTAAGTAAAAAGCTGGGTGGAAAAAAAGCAGGTAAAAAGAAAAAATCTCCGAAGAAAAAGAAGGAAGTAGAAATTGATATACCTGAAAAGTTACCTCCTTTATCGACCATCGGAAAAAAGCTACAAAAACTCTGTGAAAAGGATGGGTATAATCTTCCTTATACCGTGATCCGGGACGCTGCGAACAAGATTGAGGAAGAGAATATACCACAAAAAGATTATTCACTTATGATGGAACTGATAAACGATAGGTTTGAAAACCGCCTCGTCGATTCCAAAGAATCCGTAGGTATCGTCAGTGCGCAGTCGATAGGAGAGCCCGGCACTCAGATGACCATGAAAACCTTTCATTATGCGGGTGTTGCAGAAGTTAATGTCACACAGGGTCTACCGAGGATGATAGAGGTAGTGGATGCCAGAAAGGTCCCCAGTACACCGATGATGGAGGTCCATTTGAAAAATGAATATAAAAAGAACCGAGATAAGGCTAAGGAATTGGCCTTTGAGTTAGAGGAAACACACCTTATAGATATGGCAGACGTTGAAATCGATCTGGTGAACATGATGGCTATCATCAAACCATATATGAAAAAAGTAAAAAGTGATAACATCGACCTAGATAAGGTTGTAGAACGTCTGAAAAAGACGAGGCGTGTTACGGGCAATGTCACGAGAGAAGGTAAAGAGATACATATCACCCTTGGAGAAGATAATCAAAGTTACGCGACCCTTCACACCACTGTGGAGGAAGCTAAAAACGCAAAGATAAAGGGCTTGGACGGGGTGAAAAGGGCGATTATCAGAGATACGGGGGAAGAATGTATAATCTATACCGAGGGTTCGAATCTTGGCGGCGCATTGAAAATAGATCTTGTGGATATAGAGAAAACAACTTCCAACAGCCCCAAGGAGATATGTGATGTTCTGGGTATAGAAGCGGCGAGAAACTCTGTGATAAAAGAGGCTATGGATACCCTTAATGAACAGGGACTCGACGTGGATATACGCCATATAATGCTCGTAGCAGATATGATGACCAATGAAGGCAGTGTCAAGGCCATCGGAAGGCACGGGATATCAGGTAAAAAAACCAGTGTCCTGGCCCGGGCGGCTTTCGAGATAACCAGTACGCACCTTCTAAGAGCGGCCATAGTGGGGGAGATAGACCGGCTGGACGGTGTGACGGAGAACATAATCGTTGGTCAGCCCATAACCCAGGGTACGGGAGCGATCGAGGTTAAATACCGCCCTGTTAAAACAGCCGAGGCGAACACAAATGAATAAATCAAGTTACGATATATGTAAACAACCCGAGGTGCAAAGATGGACGTAAATAGAGCAATAAGGATCGCTGTGAATACCGGTAAGACGGTTTTCGGAGTGAAAGAAGTGAAGAGTGCGGCGAAAAAAGGAGAGGCAAAGTTGATAGTAGTAGCCGATAACTGCCCGGAAAAGGAGTTGAAGAGAAAAAGGTATAAAAAGGTAAATATACACGCATACCGGGGAAATGGTCATGAGCTAGGCTCGATGGCGGGAAAACCGTTCTCTATCTCAGCCTTAGCAGTGATCGAACCCGGAGAATCAAACATACTATCTCTAATAGAGGGTTGATACATGGATGATATAAAATTCACCGAAAAAACCCTTAGATATCTGTCACTTTTTGAAGACATGACAGGTGCAAAGGTTGTAGACTGTATAGATATCCCTGAAAAGGTAATCTTCCTTGTAAAAACGGGGGAGATAGAAAAAGCCATAGGTAAGGGCGGTAAGAACGTTACCAACGTGAGTGGGAAGATCGGCCGTAATGTACACGTAATAGAGTATGCTGAGGATCCGAAAAGACTGCTTACAAATATCTTTTACAGCTACGGTGTACGAAACATCGATATTATGGATAAGAACGGCGTGAAACATGGTACAGTGGAAGTAAAGCCAGAGAATAAGGCACGTGCCATAGGTAAAAAAGGACGTAATTTATCTATTGCGCGGATGATAATGATGAGGCACACCGATATATCCAGCGTATCTATCGCTTAGTATTTCAATCGAACCTCTATGATGAAGTAGCGGTTCGATATCCTTTTGGGAAGACCATTTTTCCGTGCAATCACATATCGAAAAACTCTCCTCCAATATACTGTAATCTTGGCTAATATTGAATTTGTCTATCACTTTGATCAGTTCCTCATCACAATTGCTGCAATTGTGAGCTCCGCGTTTAGAACCGAGACCCGCCTTTGAGATGACCACATGACTTACTTTATCTGACGACAAAATCGCCTCAAAGAGAGACCATATCCAAGGTGGACGATATTGATTTCGATACCACAATCTCTCTACAAGTGTATCCTTTTGAACGTTAAGCGGGTTGATGGAAACGATATTTTGTGGGTGTGAAACCGTTGAAATGGATGATGTAAGGTCCTCTATAGCTTCTAGTTCCGTAAGGAAAGGGGGTTTCAAGAGGAGGTACGTTCTCAGATAACATCCTTCTGAAAATATTATGTCCCTTGCATCCCGGTAATCTTTTACTGAAAATCCCTTGTTTATACAGTTCTTGAGAACGAAATCCTTCGAAGATTCCAAACCGATCGCGATCTCGAGTTGGACTCCATGTGCCGAGTATGTATCCAGTACGTCTTTGTTCACGTACTCCGGCCGGGATTCGACAATTATTCTTTTAGCTTTGAATCGTCTCAGGATGGCAGTCGCCACCTCTACCGGTATCTCTCTCTCATCGAGAAAGCTTCCCGAGGTGTATATCTTAACCACCTTTTGACCATCGTATCGTGACAGCGCTTCTTCAAGCTGAGTTAGTAATGCTTCAGGTTTTATAGTGGGGTTCGATGCCGTATGGTACCCGCACATGGTGCACCCGCTCTGACGTGACCAGGAACATCCGGTTGTTCGCAATATCGCTGTAAAACTCTTTTCAAGCCTGCCGTCTAACAGCTCTTCGCCCGTCCATGTAGTTACGAGACCTTTATCGTCGGTATATCTTTTTTCGCGATCCTGTGCGGGGAACTCCATGATGACGACCATAAGTGAAGGGACGATAAACCTTTTGTTCACATCTTACCCATTATCTTTTTGAGTATGTTTTCTTCCTCCGACACAGGATTAAGTTCGACCACCTTGCCGAATATATTCTTGAAGGTTCCTTTTTTTATCAGCCAGTCGTTACCGGTATTTATCTTTAAGATGCTACAGGAATCTATATCCACTTCGTCAAGACCGTAAAGAAGTACCTTACGACCGGGGGCGCCCTTGACGGATAAACCATAAAGACCGACGGCGTTTGCGTACCTCTGTGTAACTATGCGTCGTTCCATATCGCTCTCAGTTTGGGAACAAAGGACTGCTACGCCGTTTCCCAGTTCCTGAGCACTACTCACTTTTTCTGCACCGGAATCCAGAGCACGTTGTACGAATAACTTAATGAGGGGACTTTCATCATAAGCCCCTTCTTCGATGTATACTTTTTTTGTATTGAGAAGTTCTTCGAGACCCACGGTAGATATGCACGACGGTGCATGCGGTGAGTAAATATTTCCTCCTGTTATTCCGACTATGTCTTCCAGTAACTTCAATTCCTCCAATGTAGTATCGCCTGACATGTATATGTCCACCGGGCCGTCTTTCAGGTAATCGCATATACTTTCCAAATCGAGACCGGCAAATGTTTCTAAAGTGTGGAATTTGCCTCTATCGCAAAGATGACCATACAAGGGATCATCATCGGCTACCAGTTGTATAGGTGTCCCGTCGAAGCCCATTACACTGACCGGGCAGCCGATACCGCACCCGGCACAATGGGTAGCAACGAGTTCTTCCAGCTCGAAGGGACCGGGTTTATCAACGGGTAATTCTTCCAGTGCACCGGTCGGACATGCATCGGCGAGGGTCCCTATAAGTTCGCTTTCCACGGTGCCCAGAGGTTCACTGAAGGCCGGCTCAACTACGGTTACGAAGCCCCGTTGAGCGAATTGGACCACACCTTCGCCGAATTCCTCCGATGTGCGTACGCAGGAACCGCACAGAATGCACTTGCCCGGATCTCGGATCATATGAGGGTGTGATTCGTCTATGTCAAAGTCTTGTTTGAATCCCTGATAGGTATTCTGCCGGGCACCATATACTGAGGCATATTCCTTCAATTTACACTGGAATATATCAAGACATCCGCATTCGAGGCATCTCTCCGCCTCTTCCTCCACGGTTATATTATCGAATCCGAGTTCAATTACTTCGAAATCCTTAACTCTGTCTTCCGGCGAACGTTTGGGCATCATGGCTCTAGGAATTCTTTCCCAATCGGCAAAATCTTCCTCTGACTTGATATCCGTATGGGCGTACCCGAAGGGTAATTTGTAGTCCTCCGGGGTTTCGTAAGAATTCAGGTCTCCGTTCACATATGCATCGATCGCATAGGCTGCCTCTCTCGCCTGACCGGTGCATTCGACTATTGATGAAGGCCCTATCAGTGCATCGCCTGCGGTGAATACACCTTCCAGATTTGTCATGAATTTTATATCGCACTTCATGGTGTATTTAGAGGTCTCGAGTCCTTCGTTCTGAAGTGTCTCTAAGTCGGGTGATTGACCGATGGCGAGTATCACGCTATCCGCTTCTAACGAAAGGGGTTCACCTTCGATTTTTACCGGGCGGGGTCTGCCGGATGCATCCGGTTCCCCCAGTTCCATACGAGCGCACTCCACTTTGCTAACTCCGTTCACATCGCAGCCGCATATCTTTTCGGGATTGGTCAGATACATGAACTTAACGCCTTCTTCTTCGGCTTCTTCCCGCTCCTCGATGGAGGCCGGTGCTTCATCTGATGTGCGACGGTACACGATTGTTACGTCCTTACCAAGCCTTCTAGCGGTACGGGAGACATCCATAGCGGTATTGCCGCATCCTACAACCAGTACCTTTTCACCCAGGGAAACTTCCTTCCCAAGCGTAACATCCACCAAAAAGTCTATGCCGCCGTATACACGTGGAAGATCCTTCCCTTCTATGGGTACCATCCAACTTTCCCAAGCACCGGATGTAACGAAGACCGCATCGTGTTGTTGACGGAGCTCTTTCAGGGATAAATCGGTGCCTAGTTTGGTCTCCGTTTTTACATCGATTCCAAGACCGATGATCCAGTTTATTTCCAGATCCAGGAGATCCTTCGGCAGCCGATAATTGGGGATGCCGTATCTCATCATACCTCCCAGCTCGGGCATCATATCGTAGATGGTGACACTATGACCTTTTAATCGCAGGAAATATGCTGCAGTGAGACCCGCAGGGCCTCCGCCGACGACACCTACACTTTTACCGGTTTCCTCCGGTATATCCGGGGTCCACGGATCACGAATATCCACTTCAGCGGCGTACTGCTTTTCCTGGCGTATAGCGATGGGGTCTTCCACAAGATTTCTTCTACATTCTTCTTCACAAGGAGCGAAGCACGCACGACCCAACGATATAGCCAGAGGCGTTTTTTGCTTTATTAGTTTAACAGCTTCACGGGGCCTTCCGCTGGCTATGTGTGCTAAGTAACCCTGTACGTCCAGGCTGGTTGGACATTCTCTTGAGCAGGGCGCTACACAATCGCCGGTGTGCTCGGACAGCAACAGTTCGATAGCGGTTTTTCTGCCTTCGAATATATCCGGAGATTCCGTTACTATCTCCATTTCAGGAGAAACGGGTGTGTCACATGATGTGGTAATTATGGTTCCTCTGGGACCGGTTATCTCTACCAGACATACCCTGCACCCGCCGAAGGGTTGGTCTATCTCCTCTATCTCACACAGGGTAGGTATGAAAAATCCGTTGTCTCTGCATGCGTCCAGAACGGTGTCGTCCGGTTTGCACGTGCACGAAATACCGTTTATCTTGATCTCTGTAGAATCCGTCATCTAGAGCACCTCCACTGCACTTACAGGACATACCTCTCCACAGGCACCGCATGAGATACATTCATCTTGATCGATAACGTGTTTCGAACGCTTCTCACCGCTTATTGCATCCACGGAGCATTCATACATACAGAGGCCGCATCCTACACATGTGTCGGTTATGGTGAAGGTGATCAGGTCCCTGCATACCTTTGCCGGACAACGGCCTTCATCTATATGGGCAAGATACTCGTCCTGGAAGTATCTTAGTGTTGTAAGTACGGGATTCGGAGCCGTCTGGCCTAGGCCGCACAGTGAGTAAGCCTTGATGTGTGAAGCGAGGGTTTCCAAGGTCGTTATATCATCCAAAGTACCGTTACCGTGGGTAAACCGTTCCAATATCTCAAGCATGCGTTTTGTACCGACCCTGCAGAAGGTGCACTTGCCGCAGGACTCTTTCTGGGTAAAATCCAGGAAGTAATGGGCTACGTTTACCATACAATCCATTTCATCCATCACTATCATACCGCCGGAACCCATTATGGCACCCGCCTTTGTCAGGGTCTCATAATCCACAGGTGTATCCAGGTATTCCGCAGGTAGGCAGCCGCCTGACGGACCGCCCAGCTGTACCGCCTTGAATTCCCTGTCACCTTCTATCCCATCGCCTATACCGTATATGATATCCTTCAAAGGAGTACCTATGGGCACCTCTACCAGTCCGCCTCGTTTAACCTTACCCGCCAAGGCAAACACCTTAGTGCCTCCGCTCCTCTCGGTACCGCATTCAGTGTATTTTTCCGCGCCCTCGCGTAATATATAGGGTATGTTGGCAAGGGTTTCAACATTGTTTATATTGGTGGGTTTACCGAAAAGACCTTTCTGCGCGGGAAACGGGGGTCTCGGTCTCGGCATACCCCTTCCGCCTTCAATGGAGTGCATCAACGCTGTTTCTTCACCGCAGACGAAGGCACCGGCACCTTCCTTGATTATTATCCTGAACGAGTGTTCGGAACCCAGTATATTATCGCCTAAAAATCCTTTCTCTTCCGCCTGACGTATACCGATCTCCAATCTTCTGATGGCTAAAGGATACTCCGCCCTGCAGTATATGTAACCCTTATCCGCACCCACGGCGAAAGCGCATATTATCATACCCTCCAGAACCGCATGAGGATCTCCTTCTAGCACCGAGCGGTCCATGAATGCACCGGGGTCCCCTTCGTCGGCGTTGCATATAACGTATTTACTATCAGCCTTCGCGTCCCTGGCAAACTGCCATTTCAGACCGGTAGGGAATCCGGCACCGCCTCTGCCCCTAAGTTTACTTTTCTTTATCTCTTCTACGACGTCGTCGGAACCCACTTCGAGTGCCTTCTTTAGCCCTTCATAGCCTCCACTGGCGATGTAGTCCTCTATATCTTCGGGGTCGATCACGCCGCTGTTCCGCAGCACAATCTTCTTTTGTTTTGTAAAATAATCGTATTGCTTTTCAGGTGAGATTATAAGTTTGTCTTCGTAGGGCGTACCGCCCAGGAGATGCTCTGTAACTATCTTCACCGCGTCCTTCGCCTCCAGATCGCCGTAGGTGTAATGTCCCTTTTCGTCTATGAGCTCGACTATCGGCTCGTTATGGCACATCCCCACACAACCTACCCGTCGTATGATCGTGTCGATACCGTGTTCATCCATGGTTGATCGGAGAGCACGTTCTACGTCCGAGGCCCCTGCGGCTATACCACAGGACGCATAACCTATCAGAATTTTAGTTTCCGGCATCTATTCCCCCTCCCTGTAAGACTGTATAACCTTCTTTACCTTTTTCCTGTCAAGGTTACCGTGGGCCGTACCGTCGACCATGATGACCGGAGCTAGACTGCAGCATCCGATACACGCCACACGTTCCAGTGTGAACAGGCCGTCTTCTGTGGTTTCACCGCTCTTAACACCTATTTTCGATTCGATGGTTTCGTTTATCTTATCGGCACCCTTTACATGGCAGGCCGTACCGTGACACACTTTGACCACGTGTTTGCCGATCGGTTCGAATCGGAACTGTGCGTAGAATGTTGAAACGCCATGTACGGTACTCACCGGAATACTCAGATATTTCGCTATAGTTTTCATCACTGGTCGTGGTAGGTAACCGTACTTATCCTGGCTTGCCTGAAGGATGGGGATCAATGAACTTTTTTCAGGCGGGTAATCATTCAATAACTCATTAAGACTGTCTTCGTTGAAGTTCTCATCTTCCATATAAAACACCTTCTTGTAGCTACTTCCATGTGACCCACGGAGGGAAACGTGATCCTTGTAGATGTTGCCACAATAGGTGGAACGGCGAGTTTTAAATAAGTTTTACGATTGCCTTCCGAGTCCAAATCACCGAATTAAATTTGATTAAAAGTGTAACATTGGTAAACATCCAACCGATTATTACCACATTTTAGACGTATCGAAAGCCTTAAATTGTACACCCTTTTTGATAAAGCAACCTCCCTAGAGGTAATGCATAGGAGATATCACATGTCAATAACAGATGAAATATACAAAAAGGTTGAGGAAAGAAACCCCGGTGAGAAAGAATTCCATCAAGCGGTGAGAGAAGTTCTTGAATCTGTAGAGCCAGTCCTAGATCAGCACCCCGAATTCGTTAGCGGTAAGATAGTCGAACGGTTGGTGGAACCGGAGAGACAGATAATGTTTAGGGTGCCCTGGATGGACGATAACAGTGTCGTGCATGTAAACAGGGGATTCAGAGTACAATTCAACAGTGCCATCGGCCCCTACAAGGGGGGTATCAGATTCCATCCCTCCGTCTATTTGGGCATAATCAAATTCCTAGGTTTCGAGCAGATATTCAAAAACGCCCTAACGGGACTGGCGATCGGAGGTGGAAAGGGCGGCTCCGACTTCGATCCTAAAGGGAAGTCCGATGCCGAGGTGATGCGTTTCTGTCAGAGTTTTATGAACGAACTATACAGACATATCGGTCCGGATACGGACGTTCCGGCCGGTGATATAGGTGTAGGTGCCAGAGAGATAGGGTATATGTTTGGCCAATATAGGAAGATCATAAATCGATTCGAAGGTGTTTTTACCGGTAAAGGACCCGAATGGGGTGGTTCTTTAGGGAGACCGGAGGCGACGGGGTACGGCCTGGTTTATTTTACACAGGAGATGCTGAAGGATTTCGGTGAGGATCTCAAGGGAAAAACGGTTACGATCTCCGGCTCGGGAAACGTTGCCCAATTCGCCCTGGATAAATGCCTTGAATTGGGAGCTAAGGTAGTCACACTGTCGGATTCCTCGGGAACAATATACGACCCGGAAGGGATCGATCGGGATAAGTTTGAATATGTGGTTGAACTCAAGAACATACGCAGGGGACGTATCAAAGAATACGCGGAGCAGTACGATGTAGAATACGTCGATAGAGGGAGGCCGTGGAAGTATGAATGTGATATCGCACTGCCGTGTGCCACTCAAAACGAGCTGGATGATCAGGATGCACAGACCCTTCTAGATAACGGAGTGAAGGCCGTGGCGGAAGGAGCGAATATGCCATCCACACCTGAAGCCATAGAGATATTCCTGGAGGCCGGTGTACTTTTCGGACCAGCAAAGGCGGCTAACGCCGGAGGCGTATCGGTGAGCAGTTTAGAGATGTCACAGAACTCTCAAAGACTCACTTGGACCTTTGATGAAGTGGACAACAGGCTCCAGAACATAATGAAAAACATTTACGCGACCTCTTCATACCATGCGAAAAAATACGGTGACAAAAAGAACTTTGTGATGGGTGCCAACGTTGCAGGCTTCATGAAAGTGGCAAAATCCATGCTGGACCAGGGGCTTATCTGATAAGGTATTTACGTTAATCCCAAAAGGGTTTAAGTAATCGGGCTCATTAGCCACCTGATGACTACCGTGGAAGAACACTACGAATCGGTAAAGGATATCTACGACAAAGAAGACTTTTTGTCAGAGATAAAGTTGAAAGGTGAAAAGTACGGAGGACTGTTCAACGATGATCTAGTGGCACATATCATAGTAGCGGAGGAAGGGAGAAACGAAAGTAGTATAACGGACACCTGTGACCTTAGACCCGGTGAAGCCGCTACCGTGACCGGTAGGGTCGTAGACCTGGGTGTTCTCCGAACATTCCAGCGTAAAGGCGGACAAGGTAAAGTGAGGAACGTACGTATCGATGACGACAAGGGTTCGGTGAAGTTGGTTTTCTGGGACGACGACACCGAGCGAGTAGGTGACGATATAGTCATGGGGTGCAAGGTAACAATAGTAAACGGATACGTACAGGACAGGGGATACGGGCTGCAGATATCCACGGGAAAATGGGGTATGATAACGGTAAATGACGGAGGGGAAAAGGATTAATACGGTATTAACAATTCACATCCTATATGAGTGATGAAGAGGAAAACCCGGGCTATATCGATATTCTTATCGAATGCCACTTCTGCGGAGGACTAGTCCCGGACGACTTCGAGTGTATCAAATGTGGAGCCGAAATGCTGGAAGAGGACCATGATGGAATCGTTATCTATGCGTGCTCGGTTTGTAGGAAACATATAGACGAAGATGCCCTCGTGTGCCCTCGATGCAGGACCCGCTTCGGATGAATTGACCGTCCGATATCTAAACGGCAATCCGAAAATGATATTACGGGGTGCACCCATAGGAATTAGATGGCAGAGAAGGACTTCCAGTTGCAGACATTGCTTAACGCACTTGAGGATGAAAAATCATCTAAAACACTTACACATCTAGAACAGGATTTTTACCCTAACCTAAGAGAATATTTGAGCGAGCTAAAGGATAAACTTGAGGATATGGGGGCGTCTACATCTAGTGAGAACGAGAGACTTCGAAGGGAGTACTTTAAAGCGAAGAAGATAGCGGAAAGACTCTTTATTTTGAGAATCAAAAAAATATCTCTTTCCTCCCTTCACCAGTTTAGCGGTGTAGAAAAAGTAAAGATGGATAGGATGACCGATAGGGAAGGAGAATTCTTCAACGACATGAAGATACTTTTAAAAAATATTAGAGAAGAGGTTTTCTACGGCGGTTATCGCAGACAAGCTAGCGATGAAGAGAGCCCTAAAGAAGAGAAAATACAAGAGATGCAGGAAAGTAAAAAACCTGAGAAAATACCTCAAGAAAAAGAAGAGATTCAAGAAGCCCCCGGCGATTTGGAAAAGGGAGAGGTCCTGATCCACGTTATAGAAGACATGCCCGCTTTCGTCGATCTCGAAACAACCTATAACCTAAAGAAAGAAGATGTAGTCACCCTTAGAGAAGATATCGCCAATGTGCTGATATCGAAGGGCAAGGCTAGGAAAGTAGTTTTGAATTAACTATCCTATTCGAAGTGGTTGTCGTATTCACCACGATCCAAGGCTTTCTGGGCCTCACGAGGGGGTTTGCCTTCGACGGTTATTCCCATGGAAACGCAGGTACCGATGACCTCTTTAACCTTAGACTTTAGAGTATTTCCAAGTAGGTCATCGGACTTCATCTCGGCTACCTCCTTTGCCTCTTTTATGCTAATGTCGGCTACTTTATGAGTAAGGGCGCTACCGCTGCCTTTATCTATACCGAGCTTTTCGAGAATGAGTGCCGATGTAGGCGGGATCCCCACCTTGATATCGTATTCCTTGGTACCCGTATCGATATTTATGGTTATGGGCACTTTCATACCCTTGAACTTCGCCGTCCGGTCGTTTACGGCGTTTATTATTTCCATTATATTTACCTGTAAAGGACCCAGTAAAGGACCCAAAGGCGGTCCGGCACTGGCCTCACCACCGTCCACAAGTGCTTCGATTGTCTCTGTTGGCATTTTAAATCAACTCCATTATCTATTCTTTTCTTTCTCCAAGACCCTCACATGGTCACCTCTGACCGTTACGGGTATCGGAACTGTAGCCTCGAACAATTCCACGGTTATCTCATCGTTAGCCTCGTCTATCTTGATAACCCTGGCCTTTTCACTCTTGAAAGGACCGGCTGAAAGCTCTACAATATCTCCTTCTGCGATACCTTCAACGGCGAGTTTTGGCGTCAGGAAATGTTCGATCTCTTCTATGCTGCTCTCCCCTTCTACCACACCCCTCACCTTTCGCATCCCGCTGACCGCTTCATCTATGAGCTCGGGGCTCATCACCTCGAGGAATATATAACCTTTAACGGGTTTAGGGCTCAATATAGAATAAATTCCTAGATTCTGTCTTTTAGCAATTCCGGCGAGATAATCCGCGATGTTTTTCTCCTGACCGATCTGTGTTTTCACTGCGATAACCGTAGGTTTCGCGATGGTGATCAATGTGATCGAGTCGGATAAAAATTGATCCTTCTTGGAAGTGGCATCTATTACGACTTCAAACTTCTCTCCGTAGATAGCTCCCGGCGGCGGTTCTACAGAGATACGTAGGGTTTTTTCCTCTTTGTTAGGTACGCTGACCACTTTACTGAAGGTTTCTTCCTGGTCGGATAGTATAATTTCTCCGTCGACCGCCGTCTTCCAGACAACCCCCCGTTCCATATCCGCACTGTAAAGCAATTTGACTTCGATTATCACGTCTTGGTCCGTCGAGGAATCATTTACTACATTTACTTCGTAAGTGGCCTGCTGTTTGGTAGAAACCATCTCGTGCTTACTGTCGGTTTCAAGATGTATACCGCCGTATTTTTCAATGATCGGCTCTACCTTTTTATCTTTACGCTCCACCTTCACCTCTTCCTCGATAAAATCTTCAAGAAGGCCCATACTTAACACCACTCTTTAGAGATACACTGACAGATAGTTTGGGATGTTCGTGAAAAGCCAGTATATGAGAAAACCTATACCGCCTATTAGCAATATACCTATCAGGCAGATTGAAAGGGTTTTCATGTATTCTTCGGAATCCGGCTTTCGGGCCATCTTCAGAACACGACCGTACTTCCCTTTCCCGACTCTACCGGCCCTTTCCTCAATCTTCCTCTGTATCTTCCAGGATCTCTCCAATATGTCCATCAGCTTAACCTCATGCAACAGTCGGTATACTTTGCTTACCCAAGGCGGACTCTCGACCGAATATCTGCTTCGATTTGACACCGGTTATAACCACCATTACCCTGAGTGATTTCTCAAGTGTGGGTTCAACAGATGCACCCCAGATGATCCTTGCGTTATCGCCTATCTTTGTCTCCACTATCTCCGCTACCTTCTCGGCCTCCGATATGGTCATGTCATTACCACCCACTACATTTACCAGGGCCGCGTTGGCTTGGCTTATATCAACCTCTAACAAAGGTGAATTTATAGCTTCCTCTATCGCCTTTTCCGCACGGTTTTCCGAATCGTCCTCTCCGAGTCCTATCATGGCGACGCCTGCGCCCTCCATGATCGTCTTGAGATCATTGAAGTCAAGATTCACCAGGCCCGGTTTAGTGACTATCTCGGTTATACCTTTGATCGAGCGGGTCAATACCTCATCGGCCACCTTGAAAGCTCTGTTGATTGAAAGTCTTGGAACCAGTTCGAGTAATTTGTCATTTGGGATGGTAATAACGGTATCCGCAACGGTTTTCAATCTGCCTAAACCCCAACGTGCATTCTCCATCCTGGAGCCCCCTTCGGCCTTGAAGGGGGTGGTGCAAACCGCTACCGTAAGTGCACCTTGATTCTTTGCTATCTCTGCGATGACAGGTGCGGCGCCTGTGCCTGTACCTCCGCCCAGACCACACGTTACAAATACTAGGTCCGTGCCTTCCAGAAGCGCACTGATATCTTCTCTCGCTTCTTCGGCGGCCTCGGCGCCGACCTGGGGTAGTGCTCCTGCACCCAGGCCCCTTGTCTTTCTCTTACCGAGTAATATCTTCCTCTGGGCATGAACGGTAAGTAGATGCTGTGCATCTGTGTTCGCGGCAATCAGTTTTGCACCCAAAATACCTTCATCTGACATTCTGTCGATGGTATTGGAACCGCCTCCGCCGACACCGAATATCTTTATGTCGGTCTTCAGGCTGGAAAGAATCTCCTGCAGTTCTTGGTCATCGGCAGAAAGGTCACGCACGTCTCGTGCCTTCTCTTCCCTAGGTCGTCGGGTGGTTGTACGTGATAGGGCTTCTTCTACAATCGAATCCATCAATATACTCTCCGTAAATTATTATTCGATAGCAGTAAACATTTACCTATATATAAAACATTTGCCCACAAAAGGCAAAAAAAAGGCTCTTTTGTTAAATTCTGATAGAGCGAATGCTTTATATATACGAAGACAAATCATTCTTACAATGTTCAAGGACGAATATCAACTTGATTTCTTCAAGGAAAAAAATTTCATACGTAAACTTTGCACGGAGTGCGGCGACGCCTTCTGGACCCTGGATAAGGACATGGAAACTTGCCAGGATTCACCCTGCACCGAATTTGCGTTCATAGATAACTCACCCTTCGACCGTCCATTTACCACGGCAGAGATGAGAAGATATTTCTTGGATTTTTTTGCGGACAGGGGTCATACTGCTTTGGAAAGATACCCGGTTGTTGCCCGCTGGAGGGATGATGTTTTCTTGGTTCATGCAAGTATTTACGACTTTCAGCCCCACGCAACTTCGGGACTCGTTGAACCCCCGGGAAATCCACTTGTAGTTTCACAACCTTGCATACGCATGCCGGACCTGGAAGAGGTAGGGCGTACGGGAAAGCACATGACAAGCTTCGAGATGGTGGGGCATCATGCCTTCAATTCCGAAGATAACTATGTTTACTGGAAGGATGAAACCGTCAGATACTGTCATGAGATGCTTATCGAACTCGGGCTAGAGGAAGATGAGATCGCGTATAAGGAGCACCCCTGGATAGGCGGCGGAAACGCCGGACCCTCTCTTGAAGTTAACGTTCGAGGATTGGAAATCGCCACGCTGGTGTTCATGAATTTGGAGAAACATCCAAAGGGTAACGTGGATCTTAACGGTGAGACGTACAGGCCATTATCACTTAACGTGGTGGATACCGGATACGGCCTGGAACGCTACGTTTGGATGTCCGACGGCGCACCGACCATTTACGACTCCATATACCCGGAAATCGTGGGTTATATCTGTGAAGTGTGCGGTATTTCACACCCACTAGACGACCACGAATATCGTTACATGCTGGGGGAATACACCAAACTCGCAGGTAGATTGAAGAAAGATTTCACCGACGACGAACTGATGGACGACTTGCTGAGGATCATGGAAGAAAGGGGTTACTTCCCCGTGCGTTCTAAATTGGTGAAACAACTGACCGACCTCAGGGGGGTTTATACCATCGCAGACCACAGCAGAACCATCGCATTCATGCTTACCGACGGTGTGGTACCATCAAATGTGGCAGAGGGATATCTGGCAAGGTTGATGATACGCCGCACACTCAGACACATAGACCGATTGAATACAAATATTTCATTACTTAAAGTAGTTAAAAAACAGATGGATAAATTTGCCGATATAATAGACACGTCCAGGGCTTCCGTTGTTTTCGACATGCTTGAAAACGAGATAGAACGCTATCGGGAAACTACTGAAAAAGGCAAACGATTGGTCAAACGCTCTTTGAAAAGATGGGAAGGCGAGACCATACCATTGGAAAGCCTTATCGAATTCTACGACACCCATGGTATCCATCCCACTATAATCAAAGATATGGCCGATGAATTGGGGGTTACGGTAGAGATACCCGATGATTTTAACGTTCTATTAGCTCAAAAGCACGAGAGCCCTGAAACCGATGAAAAAGAAGATTTCGAAATCGATCATAACGTTCCCGATACGGAACTGCTGTATTACGAGGATCCCAACAGTTGTTCCTCGGAAGCCGTAGTCCTTTACTCAAGAGAAAGTGACGTCATCCTGGATAGAACCTGTTTCTATCCGGAGGGAGGCGGGCAGATGTGCGACATAGGTGAGTTGGTAACCGAAACCGATACCTATGATGTTCGCCATGTAAGAAAAGAAGGCGGGGTCGTCGTCCACGAGATAGACGGTGACATTCCGGTTGGAGAGACCGTCCGGTGCATTATCGATGGTGAACGTAGGAAAGCCCTCACAAGGCATCATACGGCTACCCACGTTATAATCAGCAGTGCCAGGGAGATACTAGGTGGACATATATGGCAGAGAGGTGCACATAAAAGCCCCGAGAATGCCCGGCTGGATATCTCACATCATCGCCGGGTAACCCGGCAACAGCTGAAGGAGATCGAACACAGGGCCAACGAGATAGTGCTCCAAGATGTACCGGTAGAGTGGGAAACCCTTTCCAGAGATTCGGCGGAAAAAAGGTTTGGTTTCGAGCTGTACCAGGGCGGCGTGCCTGCCAGTGATACAATCCGTGTGGTGCATATATCCGATGTGGACGACTTAGACGCCCAAGCGTGCGGGGGGACCCATGTAAACAGCACGGGAGAGATCGGACTGATAAAGATTCTGAGTGCCCAGCGGATTCAAGATGGTGTCGTTAGATTGATGTTCTCGGCGGGAATGGCCGCCGTGGAGCACGTCCAGCATATGGAAGAATTGCTGGTCGATACCGCAGAAACCTTCGATGTGGATATGGATAGGATACCTGAAACCGCTGAAAGGTTCTTCAACGAATGGAAGGAACGCGGCAAAGAGCTTGAGAAACTGAAGGAATATCGTTCACTCGCTTTGGTTGACCGATTGGTTCCCGGGGAAGTCGAAAGGGGTGTGGAGTTCGTGATTTCACTCTTGGATGACATAGATGTAAAAGAGATGCTGGGTGCCGCCGAAAGGATCACCTCGGAGGAAGATAGAGTGGTACTGCTTGCGTCCGTCACTGACACGGTACAGTTGGTATTCTCCAAGAGCGATAACATAGAAATAGACATCGGAGAGGTGTTGCGAGAAGCCGCCAAAGAGATAAACGGCGGGGGCGGCGGTACGGCCAAGACGGCACAGGGAGGGGGAAACCGAGTTGAAGGAGCCGGAGTTGCACTGGAGCGTGCAAAGAAGTTGATACTTAAAGAACTTAAAGAGTAAAAAATCTATTATACATCATACTAACATCGGCAACCATGACGATACTCAGGCACATCGATCCGGAGAAAGACAGAGAGGCGATTCTGCGTATTTGGAAGGAGATCGGGTGGCTAGATAAAGGTAAGGAGGATATATTCGATATTTTACTGGGATCTGAAGGAAGTAACTATGTAGCTGAGATCCATGGAACGCCCGAATGTCATGTCACCACTATAAAGGGTGATTTACACTACATAGAGAAAAAATTGCCGCTTTCAGTGGTTGCCAGCGTTTTGACGAGCACTGTGGCCCGGAGGCAGGGATTGGCGGCTAAGCTCACTGCCAAGGCCATTGCGGAAGCTGTTTCCGACGGAGCATACCTATCGGCCCTGGGTATATTCGATCAGGGATTTTATAATCAGTTAGGATACGGGACGGGAAGCTACGAGAACTGGGTGTTTTTTGACCCTGCTTCTCTGATCGCGGAGAAACTAGTGAAGGCACCAACGCGTATAACCAAGGATGATTGGAAGAAAGTACACCGCTCACGCTTGAACCGTATGAAGCATCACGGTATGGTGGATTTAAATCATGAGACCGATACCAGATTGGAGATGATCTGGCCCACCAATAGTTTCGGCCTGGGATATTACGATGACGATGGCGAATTAACGCATCATATATTTTTCAGAGCCGACAATCTACACGATAGCAAATACATCGTTCAATGGATGACATACCAAAACAGGGAACAGTTCATGGAATTGATATCTGTGATGAAATCACTATCAGACCAGATAAACATGATAGTCATGAAGGAGCCTCCGGGTATACATTTCCAAGATATGCTGAGAAGACCATTCAGACATCGCCGCATCACCAAGGATTCAAAGTACGAGAACAAGATGACCAGCAGCGCGTACTGGCAGATGCGTATACTGGACCTTGAATCGTGCATCGAAGCCTTCAGTTGTCCCGGCCCCACTTTACGTTTCAACCTGTCACTCCGAGACCCCATCGAAAAATTGATGGAGAAAAATGCACCGTGGAAGGGGCTCTCGGGTGATCACACTGTAAGTCTAGGAGTTGAATCCGGAATAAGTCATGTCAAAAGAAGGGGACTCCCTGTGTTGAAGGCATCGATAAACGCCTTCACCAGGATGTGGCTTGGCGTTCGAAACGCTTCCTCCCTGGCTATGACCGATGAATTCCATGCGCCGCCTTCATTGCTCAAGGAACTGGACTACGCGATTCGGCTCCCCATACCTCATCCGGATTGGGATTTCTGAACCGTGATCAGCCTATATTGGATCTTTTTTTAATGGCCTTCAGGAAGTTTATTGTATTTTAGTAACAAAACTCTTCAATTCGCTCACCCATCCGTCCCGAAGTCCTTCACCTTTTTCCGTATTGTCGCCCATACGGAAATCTATCTCGGCTACTTTGATCATCTTTTTTTTAGACAACAACTTCTCCATCTTGCCCAGCCAGTTTCTCTTCATGCCGTGAGTGTTGATCATACCGTATTTCTTGCCCTCCATACCCTTGAGTCCCTTCATCATATTTCTCATGTCCTTTGGTATGGTGAACTTCTCAGCGGGAGCGGAGAAGATATACATATCCGCATCAGGTATATTGCGCGGTTCGGTTTCCTTTGCGTTCAATACGGCAACTTTTGAGCCCTTCGACTTTAACATTTTTGTAAGCTCTTTTACGATCCTTTCACCGTTTCCGTATCTCGACCAATACAATATCACGTATCTCATGGGGCATGAATATGATTGTTACAAGAAAAACATTTGTATTGTTCGATTTTGTCTCGAGATCAAGATATCACTCGAAGATAGCGGCGTCACGATGGTTACCTGCCCGGGTGTCAAACCGAAAGGCCTTATGATAATGGTGATCGATAAAAGCGACAGACGTATTTGCGAAAACTTGAAAGATATGCTGTTCGGTTTCACTTCCTACATACTATTTTTTAATTTGACCACAATAGACCCCAAAGTATATATGCAAGATATGTCAACATGACGTAATATGACGACCGGCATCGAGTTCACTCACTCCGGCGTAAGTATGAAAGGAGATTGGGAAGAGATCTGCGGCTTTGCCAAAGGCTTCGAGAAGGTTATCGAGAAAGCCGAGGTTAGAGATAAAACCGTACATAGATATCACAACTGGAGACCGCGCAGTGATGATTCTAAAGAGGACATCAAAAAGAAGACCGTTGAGGGTGCAAGATTGGACATCTCCGAATTAGAAAAGAACGGCCTAGCCAAAAAAGTCGATGATATCTCCGATTGTGAGGATACCGGTAAGATAAAAACCGCAACGTCGAAGGTGGTCAAAGACCTATACTTGGGGTCGGCTAAATATTTCAGCAAGATGGAAAAGATAATTTACGAAAATATGATGCTAAAATTCAACCCCTATTTTTTCGATGATGTGGGGTTTTCTGCCAATCTGTACGTCAAAAGCCAGGAGGATTGCCAGCTCAAATTCAATTTTACGGACTCCGTTATGCGTGATAAGGTAAAAACTATAGTTAAAGGATAAAATGGAATCGATTTTTGTTTTAGCTGTTCTATCCGCATCTGTATTCATGAGCATAGCTATCGGAGCTTCATCTATCGCATCCGTCTTCGGACCTGTT
The DNA here is from genome assembly GCA_019594305.1 of Thermoplasmata archaeon. Lineage (GTDB taxonomy): Archaea > Thermoplasmatota > Thermoplasmata > Halarchaeoplasmatales > Halarchaeoplasmataceae > Haladaptatiplasma. The sequence continues at coordinate 12,022 of JAFDTZ010000002.1, read as the reverse complement.
GCCTCCGGTGGTTCTACAGGTATAATGCGTTCGGCTCTGCTAGCGGGTTTAGCTGCCCTCTTAGGTGCCATATTCCAAGGTAGAAGAGTAACTGAAACCATAGGGACCGGTATATTGGGAGAACCTTTGGGTATCGTGCAAGCACTCATAATCCTACTTATCGCGAGTTCCCTGATAATTGCAAGTGCTCTAACCGATTACCCTATGCCTACCGCCTTCACCGTAGTGGGAGCCATCGTCGGAGTAGGATTGGGATTCAATATAGGTGTGCAGTGGGACGCGGTTAATATGATCCTCATGTTTTGGCTCCTTATGCCGATCATAGGTTTCGTAATGGGTTACATACTATATTTATTGGTTAAACGCGTTATCCCTGATGAAGGCAGTGAAAAGCGGTTAAGATACTTAATACTCGTTCTAGGACTATTGCTGGCCTTCAACGCCGGAGCGAATTCGGTTGGAAGATCCATCGGACCCTTGATGGTGTTGGAAATAGATATGATCTATCTTTTGATACTGGGCGGGACGACTATGATGATCGGATGCTGGATCCTTTCTCCTAGGGTGATAAATGCAATATCTTTTGATTACTCGAATATAGGTCCGAGAAGATCAATAGTCACCTTGAGCACGGTTATCATTCTGGCACAAGCGGGGAACATGGCAGGAGTACCCATCGCCTTTGTACAAGTAATCATCACCGCTATAATCGGTAGTGGGATGGCGGCAGGCACGGGCAATATTGCGCGTAAAAAAGTGCTATTGACGGTGGTGGGATGGACCAGTGCTTTTTTTATAGCCGTGGCACTCGCCTTCTTTGTGGGACGTTTGATCAATTGACGAAAAAACTTGTGGGCGAAAAAGGTTAGGTGTGAGATCTTACATCGTTTATCGTCATCCGAAATCATGTCTTGCAATATGGAAAGGGATTATATCTGATTTTGTAAACAGAGATGTTGTTGATATGGCCGGAAGGCGTCGTAAAAACGGCCCTAGAAACTCCGGAGATGCCTAGAACGTGTGTGATCCTATAGGGTTAGATAATGCATTATCACACGTCAAATCCCGTTATGAGATGATCTATTCTCGGTGGAGGTCCACCGCCGTAGAGAAGATACTATCCGGATATATACTCACCGTAACCCTCTTTTTCCATATCCTCTTTCGGGATGAACCGAAGTGCCGCAGAGTTGATGCAGTAACGTTTTCCACCCGGCGAGGGACCGTCGTCGAAGAGGTGGCCGAGGTGGGATCCACCATGTTTGCTCTTGACCTCGGTTCTGTTGTCGAATAACTCCTTCTCCTTCCGGGTGACTATATTGTCCGGCACCAGTGGTTTTGTGAAACTGGGCCAGCCCGATCCCGAGTCGTACTTGTCCTTGGAACCAAAGAGGGGTTCACCGGAGACCACGTCGACGTAGATACCTTCACGTTTATTGTTCCAGTACTCGTTCCTAAAGGCGGGTTCGGTACCTTTGTTTCGGATTACTTCGTACTGGTCGGGCGTGAGCTTCTTTTTCAGTTCTTCGTCGGATGGTCTTTTGTACATTTTTGATCACTTCTTGAAGTCATAAAATTCAACAGCTGAGATATCTCCTTTATCTCTATATCCGGGCTGGACCCATCGGGCACCTCTCCGTGGTGATTTATCCAGCATGTGCGCATCCCCGCGTTCCCTGCCCCCGATATATCCGCCCGGTAGGAATCGCCCACGTACAAACATTTTCTCGTATCGGTTTGCATTTCATCCGCCGCATGAAGGAATATTCTCTCATCGGGCTTGCGATAACCCAGGTCTTCGGAAAAAACCATCACCTCGAAGTGGTCTCGCAATTTCAAGGTTCTCAATTTCATCAACTGTACTTCTCTGCTTCCGTTGGAGATTATACCTATCTTGTGGTTCTTCTGTGCTTTTTTTACCACACCGTCCGCATCCTTGAATCCCGCATTGATCCGGGGATAGGTATCGTAGAATACGGACGTTAATTCACTTGCATGAGCGGTGTCTATCTTCAAAGCCCTCAAAATATTCTCGCTCCTCTCGTGCCTGAGCTTATCCAGGGAAATACCGTACTTGAAGGCAGCGAAGGCCTCCACATCCGCCACGTTGAAGGCCGACACCAGCTCCTGCACGTCCACGCCGTGAAAGGGTTCGTATACCCGGGACAGCTCCTTGATGGCCATCATATGGGCTAGCCTCTGGTCGAAAAGGGTACCGTCCACATCAAAAAAGACTACCTCGACGTCACTCAGGTCTTCCATGGATACGGATGTGACAGGTTTGTTTTAAACGTTATGTTCTCCGGTTTTGAAATAACAGGTCATGGGGAACATGCCGGGGATGCCCGCCTCCATATCTCATATATCAGTCTTCCGCCTGTTTCGTTCAGGCCCAGGGCCTCCAGCTCGCCTTCCGAGGAGATTTCGCCGTATCCGGATACGTACCCGTTGGCCCTGGCTACCGCGGTGGAGTACACGAAATCCTTCATCTCGGGGTAGATACTTCTGAAGGCTTTATAGAGTGATCTATTCGTCGATAGATGGTACTTTTGATGATAGTCTTCAGCAAGGTGAAAGAGCGAATACCGCCTTATGATGGTGGCCATAGAGGGATCTTCTTCCTTCGTCTTGAAGGCAAGTGAAGCCTGTTCCTCGTGGTGATAAAATATCATGGAACGATACTGTGTGGACATGTTACTGGTCACATCGTGATTGTTCAGGAACGTATCCAGCAGCTCGACGTAGCCTATCACTTCGGGATAGTAATCCAACTGGATAGTTTCCGTATGACCGCCCAGGTTACGGTATGTAGGGGAACTTTCCTTTCCACCCGCATAGCCCACCCTGGTCCTCACCACACCCGGTAGTGCACCGAAGAGTGCATCGGGACCCCAGAAACATCCCATTGAAAAGGTGGCTGTCTTTGTTTCACTTAAATTAGTTCTGTCCAGTGCCGGTATGTCTCCGGTGATAAGCGAAGGGTTATTGAAAATCATCTTTAAATACCGGGGTTCGATCGTATTTATATCTTTAGCCAAGAACCACGGCACCCTGGTCCGTGTAGCCGATTCGACACCACTTTATGACATTATTTTTTTGTAGAAAATTTTTTATGTTAATTAAAGCTACGTAAATAAGGCGGAAGTACCATGTTAGAAAGAATAGAATCGGATGGTTTGGCTCACTATTCATACCTTATCGGCGACGGGGATCAGGCTGTAGTTATCGACCCCAGAAGGGACGTTGAACACTACATCGAGATAGCGGAGAGAGAGGGTATGACAATAACGGATATATTCGAGACTCATAGGAACGAAGATTATGTCATAGGTTCCTATGAATTGCATACCGGAACCGGTGCCAAAATATGGCACACTGAAAAAGAACTGGACTACGGATACGGGAAGTTGGTTAAGGAGGGACAGAGATGGAGGGTCGGCAGATTAACCTTGGAGGCCGTGCACACCCCGGGGCATACCTTGGGTAGTTTGAGTTATCTACTTTACGACCTCGATGGAGAGCCCTGGATAATATTCACCGGTGACGCACTCTTCGCCGGTGATGTAGGAAGGGTGGACTTTTACGGAAAGGAAAGGCTAAGAGAGATGGCCTCCAAATTATATGATTCCATATTCAGTAAGATACTGCCTTTGGGCGACGGTGTGATAATTTGTCCCGCCCATGGCGCGGGTTCCGCCTGCGGGGAGAGTATAGCGGATAGAGAATGGACAACCGTAGGTATCGAAAAAGAGCGGAATCCGAAATTACAGGTGGTAGACCGTGATGAATTCATCAAAAAAGTTGCATTTATGAGAGAATATCCACCTTATTTTGCAAAGATGGAAGAGATGAATCTTCAAGGTACGCCGTCGGAGCCTTTACGTCTTAGACGAATGAATCCGGCGGAGTTCGAAGAAGAGGCGAAAAGATCGATAATACTTGATACCCGGGACGAACTCGGCTTCGGTGCGGCCCATGTACCAGATGCCTTATCGATATGGTTGAATGGAGTACCCAGCTATGCAGGTTGGTTTTTACAATACGATAAACCGATTATACTTGTTAGCCAAGATGTCTCCAGGGCGGTTACCTACCTAAAACGGATCGGATACGACAATGTGGTTGGATCTCTCTCGGGAGGTATGCTGGCATGGCACAGTTCCGGTAGGATGAGTTGTTCGGTAAACACTATAACCGTACAGAGCTTTTGCCGTCAACTCGATAGTGGAAAGGAAGCCTGGATACTGGATGTACGAGGAGCGGGAGAATTGAAAGAAAGTGGTGAGATAGAAGGAGCGGATCATATCCACATAACCAATATCCCTAAAGATAAGGACAAGATACCGAAAGATAAAGATATCTACATATTCTGCGGAAGCGGCCTAAGGTCCATGATAGCTGCTAGTTTGTTAAAAAGAGAAGGTTGGAGCGAACTGAACGTTATACTCGGAGGAATTGAAGGATGGACATCCACTAAATGCCCCTTGGAGTAATACCTCAGGACATTTAAGATTTCCATCCCTTTTGCAGCTCTTTTGATTCTACTATATCGGCTCCGTACATATTCTCCATGTACTCCAGAGCACTTTCGTGTCTGTCCGCACCCAACGACGCGGTGCAATCACTCACGATGATCACGTCAAGTCCTCGAAAGAAGGCTCCCGCGGCCGTGTGTAAAACGCAGATATCCGTCGATACTCCTGTTAGAACCACCGTATCTATAGAATTTTCTTTGAGTACCTTATGTAGGTCTGTCTCGTAGAATGCGTCGTAGTATCTTTTAGTTACGTCGAGTTCGTGGTACTCGGACAATTCGGGTATTACCTGTGACCCTTCTTCACCGGCCATCGCATGCTCACCCCAGAGATGTATCTCCGGGTCAGAATTGGAATGGCTGTCTCTGCAGAAGATTATCGTGTGCTCGTTTTCCCGTGCCGCACGAAGTAATTCTTCAAGTTCGGGTACGATCTTTTCGGCTCCTTCGCTGGCTAATGTACCGTAGACGAAATCTGTGATCATATCGAGTACCAGTATTCCTACCGCCATATTATCCAACTCTTAGTAATGTATTTACTTTATTTTCTGCCATTAACCTTCCAACCATGGTGCCTCCGCCTTTGCGAGTTGTAAGAGCTGTTTATTCCTCAGTTCGGAGACCGGGGGTCTCTCTTTAGTGGGGACGCCCTTTCTCAAGTATCTTTTCAGCATCGGTTCCATCTCTACGCCGCAGGTGCAAGTCGGGGCGGCCGTGGTGTTCCATGGAAGGTTTTTGTATGCGAGGCATTCGGGACATCTGAAAACTTTCTTTTTTCCGCTGAATTTACCCCTTTTAGCAGCCGGTTCTCCTTCTTTTTCAACGATGTCCATTGCAAAGTTGATGGTGCGCGCGTTTGAAACGCTGGTACCCACACCGAAAGAAGTTACACCGGCCTTCTTTAAAGGCGGAATGTTGTATTCGTTCATCCCACCGGAGGTGATTATAGTCGCATCGATACCTCTTACCTCCATCTCCCACTTTACCTCCTGTACTATCTTGATCAAATCACCTCTTCGGGATGAGGGCGTGTCAAGCCTCACACCGTACAACTTATCGCCGACGGCTTCCGATGCCATGAAGGTTTCAAGAGTTTCATCATGATAGGTATCTACCAAGGCTATACGTTTAATATCTTCAGGGAGCACCTCATGGTAGGCTCTAAAAGCATCTTCAGGGGATCCGAATATTATCGTAAGTGAATGGGGCATTGTTCCCGTGGGCTCCACGCCCACTTCTTCGGCCCCGGCTATACACGAGATAGCATCACATCCGCCTACGTAAGCCGAGCGGTCTATGGATGGTGCTATGGCCGGGTGCATCCTCCTAATACCGAATGACATTACACCGGCGTCGCCAGCTGCTTTTTTAACACGGGCCGCTTTAGTGGTGATGCCCGAGGGGTGACATATAAACCCGAGCAAGGGGGTTTCATAGATGCAGAACTCTTTGTAAGGACCCTCTAGGAACATAACGGGTGTGAGCACACCCTGCGTATCCCTGGGTCTGAATATGGTGCCTTCCGGGAGGGAATAGAGGTCTACCGGTAGCCCTTCCAAGAGAGAGAGTACATCGTCCAAGCCCACGAACACACCCCACGTTCCGTCCTCCGGGAGCGATGTGGTTGTGAATTCCGCTACCACACTTTCGCCCCCCAACCCCTTTGCCTCAAATATCTTCATGGCGTTTTTGAAGTATACATCCGTCGTCCTTCCCTTACGTATATCATCTTCCGAGGCCGTGTGAAATGCATTCATCTTTTTACCTCGGTGGAAGATACACTAAGGAGCCTATTTAAATTTTCACCGATGATGACGCTTTCTTCAGTAATAATAAGCATTCAACTGAGGGGATCAAGTTCATCGGGGTCATTGAAACAGATAGGAAATTTTATTTCTCTCCGTAATATCTCACACATCTAATAACATGTATTCGTCAGAAGATAAGGTGTGGGCCTTTTGAGGTATGATAGAGGGAATTTTCCTAAGTTCGTTGTTGTGATCCTTCTGATCATGGGTGCCTTCGGTGTCATGGGCGGAGGGCTTGTAGCCCCCGGACTTCCTACCATCGGTGCGGCCTTCGATGCGCATCCCGAGCACATAGGTCTTATACTCAGTGTGTACACTCTCGCCGCCGCCATCAGCCTTCCTGTTATAGGCTATTACATCGATACTTTGGGAGCTTCCATACACTGGAAACTGGTCTTTGCAGTTTACGGATTGTCCATAGGATTGGCTGTTTTACTGTACCTTTTTCTTCCGGAGACAGGAAATGCGCCGGATCGAAGAAAAAGAGGAAAGGGTTCGGCCAGGGAGTACGCATCTTCTTTACTTTACACCTTGAAGATAAAAAAAGTACGTAACATAATGATCCATTCAATGATACTATTTTTCTTCCTTTACGCCCTGGTGACATATTTGCCGTTGTATCTAATTCAAATTCACGGCTTCGACGAAATATTCAGTGGGATCGCCTTAGCGGGCCAGGCTTTCTTCTCTGCCATCCTTGCAGCCAAGGCCAGCTCTATCGCCACCTATCTAAACTGGCGACGGCGTGCATCTTTGGGATTCGCTTCCATAAGCATATGCTTCCTAACGTTACCATACTGGCCAACGGGAAGCTATATGGTCAGCCTCAGTTTTATCTTGTACGGAATAGGCATGGGAATCGTATCACCTACGATATATGATCGGGTCACCCGATTAGCCCCGCCGGATCTTACCGGCTCCGTTGTAGCGGTATTCAACACGATGAAATACGTGGGGATGACGCTTGCACCGGTGTTGATAGGCCTTTCTCTCATATTCATCGGATTGAACGTAGTTTTTATCTGCATCGGTATCATGGGTGCTTTATGGGCCCTAGTCACACTGCTTCCGGATCTGCGGTAACGCATACAGAAAAGATTTTTATATATCCCAGATGAATTTGTAATCATGAAGATAGTTCCGGATACCAGCGTTATAGTCGATGGGCGTGTAAGAAGCCATGTGGGTGAAGATGTAGAAGCTACGGAGGTCATAGTTTCCGAAGCCGTGGTAGCCGAGTTGGAAGGCCAGGCAAATAAAGGAAAGGAAACCGGTATCAGCGGGCTGGAAGAGCTGGCCATACTGAGAGAAATGCACGAAAAAGGAAAACTCGTACTGGTGTTCAAGGGTGAAAGACCTTCTTATGAAGAGATAATGATGGCACACAGCGGAGAGATAGACTCCATGGTCAGGGACCTTGCGGCAGAAGAAGAAGCGGAATTGCTCACTAGCGATATAGTGCAGGCCCAGATAGCCAAGGCCAAAGGGATCGCAGTCCATTATCTGCCGCCGGAGTCAGAAGGAGAAGTGAAATGGATATCAGAATATTTCGAGGAAGACGTTATGTCGGTTCATCTGCGGGTAGGCACAAAACCCAGGGCGAAAAGAGGCACGCCCGGGGATCTCAGGATGGAAGTGATCGACGAGCAAATATCCCATGAGAATGAACTCAGGCAGGTAGCCCACGAGATAGTCGAAAGGACAAAAAGGGCGCCCAACGGTTTTATCGAATTGGACAGAGGGGGAGCTACGGTGGTACAGCTTAGAGATATGCGCATAGTCATCGCCCGGCCGCCTTTTTCGGACGGATTCGAGATAACCGCTGCAAGACCGGTGGCAGTCATACCTCTTGACGATTACCGCCTTTCGGAAGCCCTTAAGAAGAGGATCACTGAGAAAAAGCGCGGTGTTTTACTGGCTGGTTCCCCGGGTGCGGGAAAGAGTACACTGGCTCAGGCTGTTGCCATATATCTTATGGAAAACGAATACGTGGTAAAGACCATGGAGAAACCCCGGGACCTTCAGGTGCCTGACGATATCACACAGTACACCGATCTCGACGGTTCGCTGGAGAACACCGCCGACCTGCTTCTACTGGTTAGACCGGATTACACGATATTCGACGAAGTACGAAAGACACCGGACTTTAAGGTGTTCGCAGACATGCGACTGGCTGGTGTGGGTATGGTGGGTGTTACCCATGCAAACAGAGGTATAGACGCTCTGCAGAGGCTGATAGGACGTGTAGAACTTGGAATGGTCCCCCAAGTGGTAGATACGGTGATATTCGTCGACGCCGGAGAAGTGGCCAAGGTTTACGATATCACATTTACAGTTAAAGTACCGGCTGGCATGGTAGAACAGGACCTAGCCAGACCGGTTATCGAGGTTAAGAATTTCGAAAACGATGTTACGGAATACGAAGTTTACTCCTATGGCGAGCAGGTAGTGGTCATGCCTGTCAAAGAGACGGCAGAACAGAAGCCTCTGTGGGAGCTGGCCACCCGCTTCATCGAGGAGGATATCGGGAGGTACATACGGGGTAGAGTGGCGTGCAATGTGGATTCGGAAGAAAGAGTTACCATATATGTAGAAGAATCACAGATCCCCGCGATCCTGGGAAGCGGAGGCAAACGGATAAGGGCCATAGAGGACGACCTAGGGGTTGACATCGATGTTAGGGCCCTGGAAGAGCGAGACCATTCTTCGGACTCAACGTCCGTAAACGTTTCGGAGGAGGCGGATAAAGTTGTGCTATACATCGGCACCCATATGTCCGGAGACACCGTAGATATACTTGCAGATGGTTATTATCTGACCACCGCTACAGTCGGTAGTGACGGCTATATAAAGATAAGAAAGAACACCCAGGCCGGAGAAGTATTACTCGACGCTATAAAGGGCGGCAAAGAGATACAGGCCGGTTGAAACCTGCGGTGAAATATCACCTAGATGTAAAGGATTATATACGTATAAGAATCTAAACTATACCATGGTAAATATATTCTCACCGTGCGGAATAGTTTGCGACGACTGTGACTGGTTCCAAGGGAAGAAAGAGCCACTTTGCAAGGGCTGTACCGAGGTTGAAGGCAGGCCCTTTTGGGGAGATTGTAAGACATACACATGTACCGAAAATAAAGGACTGCGGCACTGCGGCGAATGCGACGATTTTCCCTGTAACGACTTCATGGAAAGGTACGACCCTGACGAGGGCCCGATAAATGCTGTCATTCGAGCGGGAATTCTTGCATACAGGAATAAACACGGTGACGAGGAGACTATACGGTTGATTCATGAACTAACCTGTGACTGCTGTTGCGAGTGAACATGTGTTTCAACTACTCGGTAAACCAGGAACCCGAAGAACTTGGAAAGCGGTTCGACGCAGTATTTTCAAACAGAGATGGGTTCCAAAGGACTTACAACGCATGGGCTTTTGAATTCCCTGGGATGCCGGTGATGGTGGAAGAAGATAAAATACGATCTCTCGAATGGGGGCTGATACCTTTCTGGGTAAAGGATACGGAGAAGGCGGAAACCATAAGGAAGATGACTTTCAACGCCAGGGCGGAGAACATATTCGAGACGCCTTCCTTCAGGGTTCCCGTACGTAAGAGAAGGTGTATCGTGATAGCCGACGGATTCTTCGAATGGCACCATCGCGGTGGACGAAGATATCCCTACTACCTACGGTTAAAGAGTGGTGATCCTTTCGGTATGGCCGGTATATGGGACAGGTGGGAAAGCCATGATACTTTTTCTATAATAACCACCGATGCCAACTCACTGGTGGCGGAGATACACAATACAAAGAAACGGATGCCCGTGATATTGAAACGGGCCACTGAAAAAAGATGGTTAAGTGAAGGACTATCAAAAGATGATATCAAAGAGATGCTGGTACCGTACCCTGAAGATGAGATGGAGGGGTGGCCTGTGGGGAGGCACGGAGATGAGCCAGAGGCACTGGAGAGAGTACACTACCCTGAACTGGACGAGCAGAAAAAATTGTTTTAAAGTTGATGCTTTATGTACTGTAACACCAGATGTACGGTAGCTACCTCAAGGGCGATATAGATCTGATGTGTTTCTAGAACACGGTGTTTTTTTCTACTTTTGGTCTTCTCGTTTGGTACGGATATAGTACGATGCGATCATAACCGATGCTGCCGCTGCGATCACGATTATCAGTAGTAGTGTTGTGTTAGCACCGGGGTCGTCAGGCTTTTCGTCAACTGCGACCACCGCGCTTTCATCACCTAGCTCTATAGTGTAGTTGCCTGCCTCATCGAACACGTGGCTTTCATCTATGTAAACGGTTTCGCCAGCCGCGACCGTCCACGTTCCGTGCACAGCTCCACCGATGTAAAGGGAGATTTCACCGGCTACACCGCCGACATTCTCCAGCTCTGCCGTAATACTAACTTCTAAAGGCTCGACGCCTTCCAGGGGTTCGACAGTGAGATCATTCACCAGTATCTCCGGTTCGCTGCGGCTTACAGTCACCGTAGCGGATCTACCACCCAGTGCTATCGTGTAAGTACCGGCCGCATCGAACACGTAGCTCTCATCTACGTACACTGTTTCACCGGCGACTACCGAAAAAGTGATGTTCGCTGTCTCTCCGATATGAAGTACGATATCGTCGTCGATGTCGCCGATGTTTTCCAGCTCCGCTGTTATGCTGACTTCCAAAGGCTCGACGCCTTCCAGGGGTTCGACCGTGAAGTTCCTCACGAGTATCTCGGATTCGATATCGACCGTGAATTCAACAGTGCCTCCCACGTGTTCTGTCAAAACGTTGGCAACTCTGACTTCGAAAAGATGATCTCCGGGTTCCGAAAAGATGATGTCGAAGTCTGTATCAACACCTACGTTTTCCCACGGTCCATCGTTAAGCCTGACTTCGTACTCCAATTCCTCTTCATACCGATATCTACCGGTCCAGCTCACCGTCAGCCCCGGCTCCGTGATCACCGCACCGTCTTCGGGATGCGATATGTTTATGTACGGTACACCGGGTTCGACCTGAGGATATTCGTCGGTAAAGGGGACGACTTCGTCGCCTTCGTAAGGCGTATCCCAGATGCCGTTTATCTCCTGCGCATCAGGATACATCTCCTCGTAGTCCGACCAGTAATTACCGAGTGATTCTGATTCGTTGTAGTAATGGTTGTCTCCTCTGTTGATCACATGTTGTCCGTTCTCGATGAAGTCGTTGTTGTAGATCAAATTGTCTCGTGAAGATGAACCTCCACCGGGTTCTACATCCACATTGAAACCCGCTATATCATTATCAAAGATAGTATTATTTTTCACTGTATTGCCTATAGAGGCGTAAAATTCTATTCCATAAGTGCTGTGACCTAAAATTTGATTATCGTGTATGAGATTATAATTACTATAGTATAAACCGATGCCTCGGAGTTCATTATCATAGATTTTATTCTCCATGAAGATATTCTCGTCAGAATACGTTGCAAAAAATCCACCCCGATTATTTACTAATGTATTGTTATTTATTATTGTACCAATAGATGCACTGAGTTCTAGTCCAGTGTATTCCGAAGAACTAACAAAATTGTTCTCTATGGTGATATAGTCCGAAGAGTGAACACGGATGCCCCGATCGGCCCCAATAATCGTATTACCAATAATATTTCCGTTCGGTGTTAAC
>JAFDTZ010000049.1 GCA_019594305.1 Thermoplasmata archaeon | reverse complement strand
GCATCTATTTGTCTAGATGCACGTCCATCTGTGGGTATGGTATATTAAGACCTGCTTCGTCGTAGGCTTCTTTGAGTTCCTTCTGCAGATCGAAGAACACATCCCAGTAATCATCCGTCTTTACCCATGGTCTAACCACCAGTGTAACGGCAGAGTCGTCCATGGATTTAACCTTGGCTTGAGGCTCAGGGTCTTTCAACACTTTTGGATGTTTTCTAAGAGTTTTCAATGAAGTCTTTATGGCAAGATCAATATCATCCCCGTATCCCACACCGGTTTCCAGATCTATCCTTCTAATGGGATTATGGGCGTAGTTTATGATATTGTTACCCCAAACCTGTTTATTGGGTATGATTATATGCTTGTTATCCCGAGTATCTATTTCCGTTACGCTGATGCCGACTGTTTTTATGACTCCTTCCTCGCCGTTCACGTTCACATAATGTCCCACTTTGAACGGTCTGGTAACGGCAATCATAACACCCGCTGCAATGTTGCTAAGGGTATCACCCAGGGCAAAACCGAGTACGAATCCAAGTACGATGGATATGCTTACAAGGGCCGCACCCACCTGAACACCTAGGAATGCCAGTGATATACCTATTACAAAGACATAGAGTATTATTCTGAGAAAACGTGTCAAAAACTCGGATAGTATCTTTGTCATTTTCATTCTAAGCATTGTCTTCTTAATGCTTCTTGATGCGACCTTTACCAGTATAATACCCACCACAAGGGTTATCACAAAGAGTATGATGTTCCATATACTAAAGCCAAGATAGGGCAAATTTTCTTCCAGTCCGTAGCCTGCTATTTCCATATTAAATCACAAGATGAAAAAATCGGTAAGCGTATAAATAATTTCCTGTAAATACGTTTTCTACCTGTAATTCAATGGAGCAATTCGATGAAGAAAATGCCTATCAGTATACCTGCGAGTATGCCCATGATGGCCGAATGTCCCGTTGCCTTACGGTGTGCATCGGGGATCAATTCGTCGAACACGATGTACAGCATGGCCCCTGCGGCGAAGCCAAGACTCACGGATAGGGTCCACGGTGAAACACCGCCGAGAGCGACGCCGATGAAGGCACCGATACCCATGGGAACACCTGCCAATGCGGTGATCAGCAATACCTTCTTAGACCTAACTCCTCCGACACACATTGCGGCGCCCACGGCCATGCCTTCGGGAAAATTGTGTATGGCTATCAATACCGCCAGGAGCAAACCCACCTGGAAGGACACCATGAAACTCGCTCCGATGGCGACGCCTTCGGGAAGATTATGCAACGCTATGCCTATACTGAGCAGTATGCCTGTTTTTAAGTACCGGTTGTGCTCCCCACCACCATCTTTACTGAAAGAAAAATGACGATGTGGGAATTTCACATCGAGAAGACCGATTATGCCTATACCTAGTAAGATACCGATCATGGCAGTGTATATCGTTCCCTCATCTATGGCCTCCGGGATAAGGTCTAGAAAACTTATGCTGGCCATTATACCGGCCGAGGCACCGAGGAGTACGCTTAAAAGTCGGTCCTGAACTTTTTTGACGATTATGACCGTCAGACCTCCGCTGGCAGTTCCGATGACACCGGCAAGCAAGCCGATAATGGTAACCTGAAGCCAATATGGTAGCATGTAATTATCACCTTAAAACGGACAATTTTCCTTATCACATTCGGGTATATCGTTTCCATGGGGACATTTTGTCGGTGCACCCAATCGCTTGCACATCTCATTTATCATGTCTTTGTCGAATATGTGTTCCATCTGACACGCCTTTTCGTGTATCTTATCTTTACTTATGGAAAAATATTGGTCTAAAAAAACCTCCAGTACCCGATGATTGCGCACGATGGTCATACCAAGGTGCCTTCCTTTTTGAGTTAGCTTTACTCCGTGATATGGTTTATACCTCAGATATCCTTCCTTTTCCAGCAGGGGCAGTATCTCGGTTACCGTGGGTGGCGATAGTTCCATCTTCTTTGCGATCTCACCCGTGTGTACCGGGCGATCTACGGAGCCGCCTGAGATCTTGTATATGGTCTCGAGGTATTCCTCTCGGGTCTCCCGGTTCATGGGGCGAGAATTGTGTATGCGGTAATAAACTTTTCGGCACACCTAAACCATCTTTGGAACACCCTTATATACCGGTAATTCTTCCATGATTCGATTCCTATGTACGAAAACATACCGGATAAAGTAACCAACATCATCGTTACGGGGAAAAGCGGCGCAGGCAAACAGCCCAGGATAGATGTTCTCGTTGAAGAGTTCGACCTTGAACAGTTATCCACCGGCAATATTTTTCGTTCTTACCTCGGTAAATTCAACGATCACGGCTACAGCGGAGATATAGGACAATTCTGGCAAGAAGACCAATTTGTGCCGGATGAAGAGATTGCAAAAGAGCTGAAAACCCAAGACCCGGATGTTATCCTCGGCATGAAGGCAAAGTACTTCGTCGATAGGGGACTTTTCGTTCCGGACTTCATAACCAATGAATTGTTCAGGGCTTACTTCAGCCGTAAGAATTATCGTGATCAGGTACTGGATGGATATCCGAGAACCCTCGACCAGGCTGAATTCCTTATGAAACTTCTGGAAGAGGAGGATTCACGGGTGGATTTCATACTCTGGGTCGATAACGACGACGAGATGATAGTGGAGAGAACCGTCAACCGCAGGATATGCCCCGATTGCGGAAAGGTGTATCACCTTGTTTACAAACCCCCCCGGGATGGCAAATGCGAGGTATGCGATGTGGAAGTGGTCCAGAGGTCAGATGACACCGAAGAGAAGATACGTTCCCGTCTGGGGGAGTTCAAGGAAAAGGTTATCCCTGCTATGAAATATCTGGAAGAACAGGGCATACCGATAGCTAGAGTTCCCGGACATCTTGAAGATTTCACCCCGGAGAACGTACGCAAAAGCGTACTGTCGTCCGTAAACAAAATATTCTAGTCATTTAAGGGTGTAACTACCACCCTCGATCTTTATCCTTTTAGCCTGGGTAAGAGCCTCCGCAACTTTCTTCCTGGCCGCCTTCAGGTCCTTCCATAAGGTTTTCCGTGAGACTCCCATCTCGGCCGCCGCCTCTTCCTGGGTGAAGTTCAACAGATCCACAAGCCTCAAGGCCTCCACTTCCTCCACCCTCAGTCTCACCTCCATCTCGGCGCCGTCCCTGGGACAGAAGCATGTTTCATACGGCGTCCAGCCTACCCTTCTTTTGCCTCTTCTCCTACCGCGTTTGTGACCTGGCATCAACCGTATATCGTATTATGACAATAAGTAATTTTTGAAGGATGCATGAGAAAAACTATTATCCTGCTTTGTCCTTATGTACTCATGTCTTATCGGTACGTATCTCATATAAAATGGACGGACGATGGGAAGTATCACGGTACCTTAGCCACCGACAAAGGTTTTAGTACTACATTCGATAAACCCCTTGAGTTCGGGGGTAACGACGGCACGTTCAATCCGGAAGACGCCCTGGTAGCCTCCCTTGCAATGTGCTACTCCATAACCGTCAAAGAGATTTGTGATAAGATGCGGTTAGAGGTTGATGATTTTTCACTCACGGCGAAGGGTATACTGGAGGAAACAGGATCGGGAAATGCCATAACCCGTATATACCTGTACCCGGAGTTAAAGGTCGATTGCTCAGACAAAAAGAAATTACGTGCCCTGGAACTTGCCAAGGACAATTGTTTGATCACACGCAGTCTTAACTGCGAGATAATCTTGGAAATTAGGTGATAAATAGGTATTACGAAGTATTCGAAATCTACATGTATAGCTAGTATTTATTTACAGTTACGAAGTTTTTAGCTCATGATTAGAAAAAAGAGTAAAAGGGTGATAAATAAAAGAACGATAGCTCTCCTGCTCTTCGCTATACTTGTGACCTCGGGATTGCTCGTATATAATTCCGATCACTTATATTCCATGAACCACTCGAGGTTATCCGCCGTACTCCCTTCGGATTACTCCGGAGGGGAAACGGTAACCTTTCCGGTACTCGTGTCCGATGTAAACGGAAACCCAAGGTCTCGGAGCGAGGTAAGGGTTTATCTAGTAGGAGAAGATGAAACCGATCTCTTATACAGAGGTTATACCTCAAGTGATGGAATCTGCGAAGTGGAGGTGCAGATGCCGGACGAAGATTTTCAAGGTGAACTGTTGGTGGAGGGCGCATCGGAAACAATAACCAAAAAAATATCTGTGATAGGACAAAACAGGCTTTTCGTCTCTACTGATAAACCTATCTACCAACCCGGCCAAACAGTTCATATCAGGAGTCTGGCCTTCGTGGACGATAGACCACTTGATATACATCATGGGATGACCTATACCATAACAACTCCCGAAAATGATAGAATATTCAGGAAGACACTGTATCCTAATGAGTATGGTATAGCCTGGTATAACTACTCCCTATCGGATCTGTTGCCTTTGGGAACCTACGAACTTGAAGTAAGAGCACTTGATAAAACTGTAAAACAGGCGTTTTTAGTACAAGAATACGTACTACCGAAGATCAGGATAGATTACCGAGGGCTTAATGGCTGGTACCTGCACGGTGACACCATCTCGGGCACCCTTGAAGCCAACTACTTCTTCGGAAGGAATACCGAGGGTTATGCAGAGATAGAATTGTATGCGGGAGAAGAAGTAGTAGACTTTAGATCAGGTTATCTCCAGGATGGTCAAATGCCCTTCATGATGGACATACCTGGATGGATGTCTTATGTTGATCACGTCACACTCAATGCCACGGTAACTGACACCAGCGGACATATGGAATGGAAGACCGTTGATATCCCTGTATCAAAAGACGAATTACAATTCGAGTTGGTTACATCGAAGAATGTGGATGGGTTCGATTCGGATTATATCTTTAAGGTGACTTACCCCGATGGAAGTCCGGTCGAAGGTCTGACCGTTAACGGACAGCTGGGCGACAATGACCTCGGTGGAAAGATAACCGGGGATAGTGGCCTGGCCATCTGGAACCATGTTTACAATGGTGAAGACACGTTCAAAATTACGACACATTATAACTATAATACATACAGTCACGACTTCCTATTGGAGTCCGGGGAAGGCATCAAACTATTACCAATGCCCGGGGGAAACAACGTAGGCGATATCAAGGAATTTTTAGTTTACTATCGTGGGACGTCACTAAGCAACAGAGTATATTACACACTCCAAACGGAGAGAAGGGTACTCTACTCCAGCTATATCACAATGGATGAAGAACCGGCTAGGATATCGATTCCGGTGGTCTACGAGATGGCGCCTAAGTACAGGTTGAATGTATATTGTATAGAATCCGACCTCACATACAGCACAGACAGCGTCAATGTTAACGTAGATACGGATGAATACCTGAACCTTCGTATTACCAAAGATAAGGACATATACCAGCCTAGAGAGGAATCCGTGATCTCGTTTCAGGTAGAAAAGGAAGGTGTTCCCGCAGCGGCAGCTCTTGAAGTTAAGATAACCGATGAAGCACTGTACTCCCTTCACCATCTATCCGGATTGGATAGGATACTGGTTAAGGAAACCACCGACGGTGAGGAGAGAGGTTTTGAAGTAATATCGGTGGGTGTAACACAAGAAGAGGTCGAATATGTGAAAGAACTGTGGGTCCACAGATATCTATCTTCCTTGATGATCCTGGGATTCATACTTTTTATCGGACTCCTCTTCGCCGGCTTGAAGTACGGTTCGATGGCGCCTATATCTCTCGTAATTGCTCTTATCATAATCACCGCAATACCCGCCATCTACGTGGACACTTCGGAACCACCTTCGGGAAGGATTGCGTCATACGGGGGGGCACCGGCAGACGCTACCGATGAAGATAGAGGAGGTTTTTCTCCGCCATTGTCACCGCCATCACCACCTACCGAGTCTGCATCTGAAGAAACAGAAGAGGCGGCTGATAGTGCAAAACCCAGGGAACACTTCCCCGAAACCTGGTACTGGCACCCGAGTCTTATCACAGGGCCCGACGGTAAAGCGGAGTTATCACTTACCACACCGGACTCCATAACCAACTGGTTGGTAGAAGGGGTGGCATCGACACTATCCGGCGATATGACCGGCAGCACTATGAATTTAACGGTCTTCAAAGATTTCTTTATCGAGCCTGATATCCCCGTTTCCACTGTAAGGAACGATACCTTTACACTCAGGGTGATTGTCTACAACTATTTGGAACACGAAGTTGAATCCAACGTCGTATTGGAAGCCGGTGACTGGTATGTACTTCATGATGCCAGGCACAAAACCGTAGAGTTGGAGAGTGGTGAGGTTGGTAATGTAACATATCGTATCACACCCATGGATGTGGGTGAACACACACTTAAGATAAGGGCGTCCGTCCCGTCGGGTTCTACGGATGCAGTTTACCGCAATATGAGGGTGAAACCCGACGGTAGGAGGGAGGTGGATGTATTAAGCGGGCAACTGACGGATAACGACATATCCACAGTTTCCTTCTCATCCGCCTCGGAAGATGTCATCCCGGGTAGTGAGTCTGCTTACATAAAGATATTCGGCAGTATGGACGCAGTAACCCTTGATTCGGCGGAAGGATTCATCCGTCAGGTCCGTGGCTGTGGAGAACAGAGCATGTCTACATTCTCAATAAACGTATTGGCCTATGATATAGCGGTTAATTCGGAAAATCCACCGGAGAACATGGAGCACTACGAAAAACTGGTCGTCCAGGGTGTTCAGCATCAACTCGGGTTCCTGAAGGAAGCAAATAACGGAGAGGGGCGGGGTATAGTATGGTTCCCTCGGGATGACAACGTTCATCCATGGCTAACCTCCTGGGGATTGATAGCCTTCCAAGATGCCATCGATGCCGGGCTTACCATAGATGAAGACATAATTTTAGACATGCAAAGATGGGTGGTAAGTCAGCAGAAAGATGATGGTTCATGGGAGTTCCCGGAATGGAAAATGTTACGCGGTCACGAAATCGACGCCAAAAAATTAGCCACCACGGCATATGTAACCCGCGCACTTTTGCACTCAGGCTACAATCCGCACTCAAATGCCGTACAGGAAGGTATATCTTACATCAAAGAATATACAAAGAATCACTGGGATGACCCGTACATACTCTCACTATCAGCACTTTGTATGAAGATGGCCGAGGAACGGGGGGACGATTATTTAGCGATGCTACAACGTATCGACGAACTTAAGATAGAAGACGGTGATCTATATTACTGGGAATCCGGCTCCTCCATGATCCAGGGGACCAGGGGGGCGAGAGGAAGCAAGACCATAGAGACCACAGGATACGCTATTATGGCGTTGACAGGCGAGGGATACGGCGTAACTACCAACGGCGGCGTACATTATCTGTTGAATAACAGGAACGAATTCGGAACATTCTTTACAACCCAGGATACCGTTGTGGCACTCCTTGCTTTGAAAGGAACCGGAGATATAGAAATTGAGAACATGGATATCCATGTATCTATGAACGATGAATACTTACAGAGTATATCCATAGATGAAGAGAATAGTGACTTAACCTTCTATGTCGATCTCCGAGAGAATCTGCAGGAAGAAAACACAGTGAACATCGAAACCGAGGGCAGCGGGAAGATATCTTACCAGGTGATCCACGAAAGATACATCAGATGGGAAGTAGAGGATAACATAGACATAAGCCTAAATGTAGACGCACCACTGGAAATTCAGGTAGGTGATGATTTCACCCTTTCCATAGAAATAGCCTATGGTGGAAACGCACAGTACACGAAGATGGCTATCCTTGCCATCCCGATCCCCACGGCCTTCGTATCCCTCAACTACGATCATCTACTGGAATACGAACACATCTCCAACTGGGAGGTGGAGGATGGAGAGCTGAGGATATACCTTACTGACCTTTTGGATAACGTAAGGTTAAATTTCGATATAGTGTTGATACCATCACTGGCCGGCGAAGTACAGCTTCAGGGAATTCGTTATTATGACATGTACTCACCCGACATAGAGGTCTACCAGGAACCAATGCGTATATCGGTAACGGAAAAAACATTATAGGCATGATTCTATATGACCGCGATGGACCCTCCTTCCCACCTAACTGTCAAAGAAAGGGCACTGTTGCACCTATATATCGAGGGCACCCCTGATTGGGGGATTGAGTACCCTCAATCGCTTACACAAGAGGGAATTGCAAAGGCTGTCGGTGTGAGTCGGGCACATATATCCCAGAGCATGATATCGCTGGAGAAAGAAAAGCATGTAAAAGGGATGAAATCGAGGGTAAAAAACTGTAAACGTAAGAGAAAGACGTACATATTGACGGAAAGGGGTAGAAGGAAGGTTAAATTGTTGCACGACGACCTTATGAACAGTGGGCTTCCTACTATGGGCGTTGAAAGTGAAGAAACTATTACTTTTTCCAAAGCCTTGGAAAATACCAATAAAACCGTTATATCCCTCTATCTAGAGTGGGATGAAAATGGGTTCGTAAAACTAAAGGATAATCTCGTTAAGCTTAAGCGTGCCAAAGCGATATCCTCTGGCGGGGACAAGGACCATGAACAGCTACCCCTTAGAGTTGAAAAACGTTCTAATTTCTGGCTTATCACAGCGATTTTTTTGTTTACTTCATCTTTGTTGTTTTTGGCCCTCAGCCTGATAACCGGCCAGCCATTCTTATGTGTTTTTTCCGTTTTAATTTTATTTTTGGCCTTAGTAGTCGGTAAATTGTATATTAACAGCCACCCCGATCATATCGGGTCAGGTAATCACATTTCCGGGCACTTTGAGATAATTATTGGGTTTTTTTTCATGGCACTCGCACCTTTGCTTTTGATCGTCGGTGCATTATACCTAGAGGAATTCTCAATCTGTCTTGCATCACTATTTTCCCTCGTATTAGGTACGTCATTCGCAACGTATTATACATCGAACAAAGGTAATGACAACCCTTTCGCCCAAGGATTTTCCACACTGGTATTTGTCAATGTTACCGTACTCATCTATTTTTTTACATATGGTAGATTCGGCGAGTTCGGTTTGTCCTCGGATTTCTACGTATTCATCTTTCTTGTGTTTTCTATCTCATGTGTTACACTCGTACCTCTGAAAACAGGAACAATACATGTCGATGACCTTCCATATGTTGTTGGTCCCGTACTTATAATCTACGGATTTATATCCTATATGTTCCCTTACATAAGCATGAGTTCTCCCATCCCTCTATATTGGATACCTGCTGGTTTTTTCATACTGGACATGGGTTTTAGATGGTATCCGGATGCGAAGTGGCAGGACGACATTCTTCTGGGTGTGTCATTGTTCCTGATAATTTTATTCTCTACACTATTTTTGGAAGGTACTATAGAATGGATGCTCGTTTTCATATGCATTCTCTGGATATGCCTATTATCGATATTCGTAATAAGCAGATTTTTGGATCCCGATATTCGCTCGCGTATTTACAGCAATATTTGGAACGGACTACCTGTAACCCTTGCCTTGGTCTTTGCCTTTGTCGCCTTACTGCTTTTCATGGGCGGACGCTATGTGGAAGGGATGATCGAGTCATTACTCGCCGGATTGTTCATACTGGAGATTAGACGCCGTGGAGCTTATCGGCATAAAAGCTTTGTATACGGGGTCATACTTACTATCCCCCCGGTCTTAACAATGTTGTATTTTATATTGTAAAAATAAAGAAAAAGGGTTTTCAGGAGACCTGTGGTGCGTTACACTCTTTTTTTCCCTTGAACTCGATCTCGAACTTCAGTTCCCTGTCATCGTAGCCTTCGAATTCGATCTCCAGCTCGATGGGTTCCCTGAACTTGAAGGGGATCTCCCATTCCTGTGTCTTTATGGTGATCTCGTCTCCTTTCTTCATCTGTTCTCCTAGGGATATGAGGAAGTCGGCCACCTGTTCCTTGTTCAGGTGAACTTCCCATTCCAGGTCTCCCTGGGTTATGACACGCCTTTGCTTGGTTTCTTCGGTGGGTATATCAGCCATTTTTAACACCATAAGACTAATATACCTTAAACATATAAACTTTCTTAGTAAAAAAATACTTGATGTGATAACATGCACCCCATAGAAATACTGGGCTCAAGATCTCGCCTTAGACTGCTACATGAACTATCCAGGGGAGACAGATACGTTTCCCAGCTGATGGAAGCCGTAAGACTCGACGGAAAGAACTGTAAATATCATCTTGATATACTGGAAAAGGCCGGTATCGTCGCCTCCCGTGAGGAAGGGCGGCGTAAATATTACTCTCTTAAAAAAGAGATACTACTGTATATATCTCCCTCTCCGGATCGACGATACGAGGTCCAGTTTACGGATGTTTAAGAGAATAACTAGGACCTGATGGTCCATTCGTCATCTTCCTTTCTCTCTATGGTATCTTTGTGTGTCGAGGAATCCGCTTCTGTCTCTTGGAAGTTCGTCTTTTCAGGCTCGTGCTGCCATCCTTTATCCGTTATTGGTTCACTAGCTGTAGGCTTCTGTTTCTTTTTCAAGAATGCGAAGATGAAGACGATAACCACTATCGCCACCAACAGACCTATGAGAAGAGCAAGGAACGGTAACCCTATTTTACCGTCGTCGTCTTCCGTGGGTGAATAGCTTTCCCTTACTGTAGCACTGTCGATGTTCGATTCAAGGCTGAGTTTGTCTTCACTCACTGTCCTGACCATGTAATAATAGGTCTTACCGCCTTCTACAAGATGGTCTTCGAAGTGCGTTGACCCTATGATATTAGTCAGGAAAACCATGTCATCTTCACTTCTTCCCCGGTATAAATTATAACTTGTTATCACTACTTCGGTGTCCGGCTCGCTCCATGTAATATATATCCCGTTGGAACTGGCCTGAGCATCCAAGTCACCGATGGACGGTGGTATGCCCACCATAGTGGGTGTAGCCATCACCTCGTTTGACGATGGACCCCTTCCTTCAATATTAACAGCTCTTACATTGTAAGTATAGGTCTCATAGTTGGTTACTGAATCGTCTGAATAAAAGGCATATTCCGAATTGAATATCCTGTGTTGTTGCCCAGGTTGTTCACTTGTTCTTTCTATCCTGTAGGACTGGATCGGCGAGCCACCGTCATCCAGGGGTGGTTCCCAATAAAGCTCGATCAGTCTGTTTCCCACAAGCGTTCTCAGGTTCCTAGGTGCACTTGGAACTGTTATATCTGCCGAAGGTGTTGCAGATACTATATTGGAAATATCGCTAGCACCTCTGTCGTTCACCGCCTTAACCCCGTAGTAATATGTTTGACCGTTGACGACTTCTTTATCACTGTATTCACCTGTAGTACCGACTATATATCTCATTTCAAGTTCATCGGATGAGGGTCCCCTGTAGATATGGTAATTCATGATCATAGCGCCACCGTCATCGTCCGGTGCCTCCCATTTGAGTTGTACCTCTATGTTTCCCTGGTATGCCCTAAGATTCTTCGGGGGGGTGGGCGGACTTATACCCACGGGTGTAGCCGTCGCTTCATTGGAGAATCCTGTTTCTCTATCTTCATCATATATGGCAGTAACCCAGTAATAATATGTCCTACCGTTCTCCACATCATCGTCACGTAATGAGTGCGTATTAGAGCCAACGCTGGTATAGTAAAATTTCTGATCGGAAAGGCTGCGGTATATGCGGTACTCATTCACCCTCTCGCCACCGAATGCAGGTGCCTGCCATTCCAGTTGAACGTAACCATCGTAACCGGTCGCTCTCAGATTCCTTGGTGCCGTGACGTCTGGTTGTTGTCCCGTAACCGGGAGGTTCATACAGCCCGCGATTATTACCAAAGCGGTCACAGCGACTATTATTTTCTTCACCGACATGGATATTCCTCTATGCTGTTAAATCAGTGAGGTCATATATAAACTATTTGGTACAATACTTAAATAGGTTTGAACTCTGACATGAAATGACCCAGCAGCTCGGGAGAGTAGGTTCTCTCCATTCCCCTTATCTCATCCCTCTTATTGTACAACAATATGAGCTGCTCAGCTACGTACTTGAGGTGATTGAGTGTGTAAACCCGTCTAGGTATCGCAAGCCGCATGTTATCGAAGGGAGCCGGAATAATGTTTCCCTCATCGTCCGTCTCTCCGAAGGCACAAGTGCCGAGTTCCACACCTCTGATCCCGGATTCTATGTATAACTGGGCAGTCAGTGCCTGTGCAGGGAACTGAACGGGAGGAATATCCGGTAAGAAACGTCTTGCGTCAACGAAGACCGCATGACCACCGGGCGGTTCAACCATGGGGACTCCTCCTTCCTTCAGAAGATCGGCAAGGTATTTCACCTGTCCTGTACGGTATTCGAGATATTCGAACCTCGTGGATTCGTAAAGTCCCTTTGCTATGGCGGCAAGGTCTCTGCATGCCAACCCGCCGTATGTTGGAAACCCTTCGATAATTATGGCAAGGTCGATGCATCTATTGTACAGTTCATCGTCCATCACACCTATCATACCACCCGAATTCGTCAAACCGTCCTTCTTGGCACTGAATGTGAATCCGTCCGCATACGAGAACATTTCATGGACGATATCGCGTATATCTTTATCCGAATAGCCTTTTTCACGAGTTTTAATAAAATAAGCATTTTCCGCAAATCTGCATGCGTCAAGGAAGAACGGGATATCGTGTTCCGATGCGATCGAACTTACATCCCTTATGTTCTTCATGGAAACCGGCTGGCCCCCTGCGGTATTGTTTGTGACGGTCAGCATGATCAGAGGTATCCTTTCGCGACCTTCCTCGTCTATCAGCTTTCGCAGCTTTTCCACGTCCATGTTACCCTTGAAGTTCACCTGCTTACCGGAATCATAGGCATCATCGATCACCAGGTCCAAAGGTATCCCGCCCTTATGTTTCACATTTGCCTTCGTGGTATCGAAATGCATGTTGTTGGGAACGATATCACCGTCGGACAACATTACCGAAAACAGAACATTTTCCGCAGCTCTTCCCTGGTGGACGGTGATGAATTTACGAAATCCGAATATGTCTGATACGGCTTTCTCCAACAGATAGTAGGAATCGCCGCCGGCATATGATTGTTGTGCGGTCAACATAGCACCCCACTGGTCATCGCTCATGGCCGATGTACCGGAGTCCGTAAGCAGGTCGATGTAGACGTCGTCCGCTTTTAATTTGAAAATATTGTACCCTCTCTCCTCCAGTCTTCGTTTACGTTCTGCCTTGGTTAGAATGTTCAGATGTTCTACCATTTTTATCTTAAAAGGTTCGGGTGTGGTCATCTTTTCACATCCTCCTGTAGTATGTGGAACCTATTTAAAACTTTACAGATAAAGGTTTAGTAAGCTGTAGAGGATTTACCGGTTTGAGGAGGAGAAAAAATAGATCACCTCTACAGCCCACTTCCTTGTGGGTGCGGAGGTGCATAGAGTATTTATACTTTACCCCTAATCCTCTATTAAAAAATGCATAGTACAGGAACGAAATCAGAGGTCGAAAAATGGAAAAAATGGGAAAGGTAGAGCGACTCCGGGAGATCATACAAGTGCTCTTGGATCATGGTATGGTTGATTTCATAAAAGAGTTAGGTCTCATGAGCTTCATCTCCCGGAAAAGATTGGAAACCAGTATCGAGAGAAGAGTTGAAGATGTTAAGGCAGAAGATCTGCGCCTTTTATTCGAAGACCTTGGACCCACTTTCATAAAGTTAGGGCAGTTTCTATCTTTGAGACCCGATCTCGTACCCATAGAATTTGCAAACGAGCTCAGATTACTATACGAACAGGCTACACCTTTTTCTTCAAAAAAGGCTAAGGAGATCATAGAGGATGAACTGGGAAGTAAAATCGAAGATGTTTTTGACGAATTCTACAATACGCCTATGGCCGCAGCCTCCATAGGACAAGTCCACGAAGCAACACTGAAAACAGGTGAAGAGGTAGTCGTAAAAGTTCAGAGGCCGAATATAAGGAGGAGGGTTGCGGCGGACATGGTCTTGATCGGTAGAATGGCTCGTATAATCGAAGAATTTTTTCCCGATAGCGAGGTTTATCAGCCCCATAACACGGTTTTAGAATTTAAAAAAATGCTAGTTAAAGAAATGAATTATACAGTCGAAGCACGGAGTGCCCAAAGATTTTATGACGCATTCGAAGACGACCCCGATGTGATAGTTCCCAAGATTTACTGGGATCATGTCACCTCAAAAGTGCTAGTAATGGATAATGTTCACGGTAAAAGTCTCAGGCACGCTATCG
>JAFDTZ010000013.1 GCA_019594305.1 Thermoplasmata archaeon | reverse complement strand
CATCAATGCAGCATAAC
Organism: Thermoplasmata archaeon; assembly: GCA_019594305.1. GTDB lineage: Archaea > Thermoplasmatota > Thermoplasmata > Halarchaeoplasmatales > Halarchaeoplasmataceae > Haladaptatiplasma. Next base: position 23,780 of record JAFDTZ010000013.1, on the reverse strand, counting down.
AGAGAGCACTTTTGTGGATGCCGGTGTTTCGGGCATATATGCCGATCTGTCAGATGACTTGTATGTATATGATACAAGTGTCATGGGAAGCGGATCCAGCGGGATACATCTATCTAGTTCAAACGGAGGTTTAGTTGACGATACAAATATATTTTATGCACCGGATCTCGCAGGAACGGGAGATGGCTTGGAAGTGGAGGACTCCAACAACGTTGTGATCACTGATAATTCCATATCCTCCAACCACAGAGGCATTTACATCCATACGGGATCCGCTGATTACCTCATCTCTGGGAATAATCTTTTCGACAACATCAACGATGGATTACATCTGAATGATGCCGATGCTGGACAGTTGATATATGGTAATCACATGGGTGACAATGGTCGGCACGGGATCTATATCAGTTCTTCCGGAGATAATCTCATCGAGAACAATACCATCGAAAGTAACAATGATGACGGTATCCACGTAAGGTCATCAGTTTCACAGATAGTGAATAATTTATTGGCTGACAATGGCAACGACGGAGTCTATATACAACGGACTGCAGACGGTCATTTGATCAACAATACGATATTGAACAGCGGCAGGCGGGGTTTATGGTCTCGGGGTGCTACGGGATGGCAGATCGTGGATAACAACATCTCCGGATACAACGATAATTATGGGATTTCCAAGTGGAGTAGTTCCGGTACAGGGACTCCTTTGATCCGAACAGGTGGACATCTGATTGAGAACAACACTGTGACAGGAGGTGGTATACTTCTTTTACATCCCCTTCAGCCTAGTACCATAGAGGGAAACACCATAAAAGATTACTCCGACAGGGGTATAAGATTGGATCAAATTGGAACTTCTTACTCAAGCACGGGAAATATTGTAGAAAACAACACACTTACTGCACATCCCGAATCAACCGAGGCAACGGGAATTTATGTATGCTCTCGATGCTCCGAAACGGTCATCAAGAATAACACCATCGAGGGCGGTAGAGACGGTATTTTTATGGGTTCCAATGACAATTTAGCACAACATAACACCGTTCGTAATGTTTCCCAATATGGTTTATTCACAGGTACAAGTAGCCAGTTTAATCGAATAGAAAACAATACGATTCTCAACAGCCAGGACGGCCTTTATCTATGGGGTTCTGACCATACCGTAGTTGGTAACACTATATTAAATTGCACTGAATACGGTATATTCACCGATAACCTGGAAGATACTTTATTGGAGAACAACACAATCAGGGATGCATATCAGCATGCGATACATCTTTCATCGTCGACCTCATGTGTGCTAAAGGGCAACGAGATGCACGGTTCGGGTATAATGATAACCGGTTGGGCGGTCTCTTACTGGAACAGCCATACCATCGACGAGAACAACACCGTAAACGATCTACCGGTGATGTACATAAAAGAAGCTACCGAAGGAAACGTAACCGGTGAGCTAGGTCAGTTGATATTAGCGGCTTCCCATAACATAGAAGTATCAAACGTTACCATCGAAGGAGGCGGCGTTGGAATCCTGTTCGGTTACTCGGATAACAACATTATCACAAACAGTACTCTGTCGAACAACCGATACGGAATCTATCTTCATTCTTCGAATGATAATCAGATATACCACAATAATTTCATCAACAACACAAACCAGGCCTACGATAATGGCGATAATACATGGGACAACGGATATCCCGACGGTGGTAATTACTGGTCTGATTGGACAGAACCGGATGATTTCAGTGGTCCCGGGCAGGATGAACCGGGAAGCGACGGTCTCGTGGATGAACCTAGGGATATCACAGGCGGTAGCAATAAAGACAATTATCCGTGGACATTGCCTGACGGTTGGAGTTTGGTCGGACCTTCGATAACACTAACCAACCCGAATCCTGGAGATATATGGGTTATCGGAACAGACGAACAGATCAACTGGACGACCACCACGGGAGATGCAGATATTGCTGGTATAGATATCGAATACAGCATCGATGGTGGCGTTACATGGATGACCATCGTTACAGTGACTGAGGACACGGGAACTTACACTTGGAACGTTCCCGATAACGAAACAACAGAGGCGATAATCCGTATCTTCGTTCACGATCAAAATGACAAAACGGGTCACGACGAAACCGGACAATTCACCATAGCTTCTTTACCATCGGCACCGGAGAACATTCAAATAACTCCCGGAGATGAATGGGTATTTTTGGAATGGGACCTACCGCAATCAGACGGCGGTTTAGAGATCACAAATTACACAATCTATCGTGGTACGACAAGCGGAGACCTTACATTGTTGACTACGATCGGCAATGTTCTCAATTATACCGATAAAGATGTTGCCAACGGCGTAACTTATTATTATGAAGTCAGAGCCGTGAATGCAGCCGGAGAAGGTGCACCAACCGACGAAGTCAGCACTACACCGGCGACCACACCTTCAGAGCCACAGAATTTAGATATCTCAGCGGGAGATGAATGGATATATTTGGCATGGGAAGCACCGGAATCCGACGGTGGCGGAGATATTTCAAACTACACTATCTATCGTGGAATCGAATCCGGAAACTTATCGTTTCTGGAAACCGTCGGCAACGTTCTCAATTACACTGATGAAAATGTAACAAACGGTGTCACATACTTTTATCAAGTAAGCGCTGTCAATTGGGCCGGCGAAGGCGAGTTGTCGGAAGAAATAAGCGCTACCCCGGCTACCACTCCTTCATCACCCCGGAATCTAGTAGCAACTCCTGGGGACGGACAGATAATTTTGGAATGGGACGTACCGCAATCAGACGGCGGTTCAGATATCACGAATTACACTATTTATCGTGGTACGACCAGCGGAGATCTCATATTGTTGATTACGGTTGGCAATATTTTTGAGTACGCTGATGAAGAAGTTATCAATGGAGAGACTTATTATTATCAAGTTGGTGCTGTAAATTCAGAGGGAGAAGGTACACTGACCGGCGAAGTCGATACAACCCCGGCTACCACTCCTTCGGAGCCACAGAATTTAATTGCAACCGCAGACGACGGTCAGGTTGAACTGGAATGGGTAGCACCGGCATCCGACGGAGGTGGATCTGTAACTCATTACAGAATCTATCGTGGTATAACCAGTGGAGACCTGACATTGTTGACTACCATCGGCGACGTTCTCGAGTACATCGATGAAGATGTGACAAATGAGATAACTTATTATTATCAAGTCTGTGCGGTAAATTGGGCCGGCGTAGGAAATTTATCTGAGGAAATAAGCGCCACACCTTTCACCAGGGTATTCTCACCGACTAACCTTGTACTCGATGTTTCTCCGGTTTACGGAGAAGTACCTTTGGAGGTTACCGTAGTCGTTAGCGCCGATAACGAGGGCGACGCCGAAGGGACCATCGACGTGATCATAGACGGTAGTGTGGTCTACTCACTCTTGATACCCGTTGAGGGAAGTGCAGAACATGAATTCACACATACTTTCAACGACGCCGGAGATCACCTGATCGAGTTTGGTACTGAAAGTGTTACAGTATCTGTGGATGACCCGGTTGACCCGGACGATCCAGATGACCCGGTTGACCCGGACGACCCCGACGATCCAGATGACCCGGTTGACCCGGACGACCCCGACGATCCAGATGACCCCGACGATTCTGACGACCCGGACGATCCAGATGACCCCGACGATCCAGATGACCCGGATGACCCCGATGAGACGCCTATCGATCCCGGATTCGTTTCAAACTACTGGTGGTTACTTGTCTTGATCGCTATCGTAGCCATCGCGGCGGTGTTATTCAATATGAACAAGAAGACCGAACCACCGAAAGATGAAGAATCCGCTGAGATAACTGAAGATGACGAAAATATACCCGACGAAGAAAAAACTGAGCTGTGAACTCATAGAGAAGTCATGGTGGATCTCCGTGGGTCGAAATGCATAGATTCCGGTACCTCCAATCCCTCTTCCAATAGTTGGAGGATCCGTTCCTTCTCATCCGGCAATTTATAACCGGTGTAGGACATATCGAACAGCGATCGACCTTCTTTATTTCTCCAGCCGTTCAAAAAGTGGTCAAAGCAGATTACCGAAGAAACTTCCAATGATTCCACCATCAGTCGTATCTCTTCTAACCTCTCATGGGGAGACGTCATCTGAAACTCACCTCTCATCCGCATCTGATGAAGCTCTGTCTTGGGATGCACCGTCAAGGGTCGTAACCTTATGTAGTCCGGATCGATATTATTCAGCACTCTTGCGGTGTTCGTTGCATGCTGTTCCCAAAGCTCCCTTCCACCTAGACCCGGCATAACATATTCGGATAATTCAAATCCAGCCTTCTTTGCCTTCCTTCCAGCTTCAATATGCTGTTCCGGAGTGACTCCCTTTTTAATCAGCAAAAGAACCTCTTCATCTCCGCTTTCAAGGCCGACATGAAGCCTGGTCAGACCGGCCTTTCTTATATCTATTAGCTCTTGGAGCTCCTTTCTAAGTATGGTATCCGCTCTTGCGTATGAAGTGATCCTTTCTAGAGAAGGAAAACTATCTTTCAGATATTTCACCACCTTTATCAACTGCTCTGTAGGCATTATCAGTGAATTAGAATCCTGTAAAAATGCCGTTTTCCCACCCCCCTTACACCAACCCCGGACCATATACACGGATTCGTAGTAAAAATCAGATGTATCGAACTGTCCGCTGCATATCTTTTTCACCATGTCGATATCTCTTTTGATATCCTCAACATCTCTGATCTCAAATTTTTCGCCCTGATAGAATGGACAGAACACACATCGGTTCCAGGGACAGTTACGGGTCGCTCTGATAAGCAGAGAGCCGGCGCTACCTTCGTTTGGTGGTCTTATGGGTCCCGTTTCTATACTGTACTTCCCCGGAGTTTTCATACATACGATCAATCCCCTATCAGTAATATTCTTTTTGTGCTTCGCAGGCTTCAGCAAACAAAATCTATCAATCTATTATCTATCTTCATATCTAAAAATACAAATTCGTTTCTTATCCACTCCAATGTTTCCCTTTGGTAGAAGAAAGTATGTGTCAAATCATCTTTATAACCCCACAGACGAAAATCTATATCGGCCCTATAGAGATACGTCATACAATACAGATGGCCGTCGGGAAGCAGCAGTTCTTTCAGTAACTTGAACTCTTTATACGGATCATGAAAATGTTCGATAACCTCACAGCAGACTATGTAATGGTACCGTTGTTCGAGTAACTCATCGTTATCATGAAAAAAAGGATCGTACTGTTTTATATCGTACCCGGCATCCTGCAGGATCTTAGATATGACCGGACCGGTGCCTGCTCCAAAATCCAGTCCCTCATGTTCCTGCGAAAAGTTGTTTTTAACGGCCTTGGTTATCGGATCAACGAAGTTTTGGTAGCCTCGGTCGTAAACATCGTTATCATGTGCCTCGTATCGTGCTTTTTCCTTAGAACGATCGGGCCTGGTTCTTTTAGAACGGAAGACGCCCTTACATACATTACACATGTAAAACACATCCTTGTAGAAGATTTTCCCGTCATTTCCGCATAGAGGACATTCTTCTTGAATATCATTCATCGTTTGGACTCACAGATTTTATATTTGATTAATCTTTCCATTCTTCTCGTATGCGTATCATTACGGGTTGTACTTTGTGAACTACACCGTACTAACCGCTGAACTGATAATCCCCTCGTCTTGAATTAAACAATTCAAACCTGTCGATTTGAAAAATATCTTTTCGTTGTTCATCATTATTATAAAACGACACAAAGGTAATTTAGCCCTCCCTCGATACGTATCGCATGAGATACGATCCTACGAGCTATCCGTACTCGTCTCAAAGAAGGATGATCTTGGCAAAAAACGGCATGGTAGGAACGTCGCATCCATCGGCAGCCCAGGCCGGTTTAGATATACTCAAGCAGGGCGGTAACGCAGTAGATGCCGCCATCGCTACGGCCGCCTGTTTGACCGTTTTGGAACCCACATCCAACGGTTTGGGGGGCGACGCCTTCGTTCTATTCTGGAAGGACGGAAAGCTCCACGGACTGAACTCCAGTGGTCCTGCTCCCAGAAGTATATCCATAGACGCAGTCAGGGACCGCGGATATACGGAGATGCCCAAAACAGGGATCGTACCTGTAACCGTCCCGGGTATCCCTGGAGCCTGGGCGGAACTATCGAAAAAACATGGAGAACTAGAATTTGAGACTATATTGAAACCGGCTATCGATCATGCAGAAGAGGGATACCCACTATCTCCAGTGGTGGGAAAAAGTTGGAAATACGCCTACGAAAGTTACAAGAAACTGGAAGGAAAACAATTCAAACACTGGTTCGAAACCTTTGCACCGGAGGGACGACCCCCTTATATCGGCGAAATATGGAAATCACCGGACCATGCGAGAACTTTGAGAACAGTCGCAGAAACAATGGCTGAAAGCTTCTACAAAGGCGAACTCGCAGATAAGATAGTCGAATTCTCAAAGGAACACAACGGTTTCCTTTCAAAAGAAGATCTAAAACATTTTTCACCGGACTGGGTGGAACCGCTATGCGTAAATTACAGAGGCTACGATGTATGGGAACTCCCACCCAACGGCCAAGGTATGATAGCCCTCATAGCTTTGAATATTTTGAAGGGTTTCAAATTCGATAAAAAGGACAATATCGATACATATCACAAACAGATAGAAGCCCTCAAACTGGCTTTCAGCGACGGCAAGAAGTACATCACCGATCCAGACCACATGAAGGTGAACCTCGAAGACCTTTTATCCGAGGAATATGCATCTGAAAGACGAAAGCTCATAGGTAATAAAGCGATCCAACCGGAACCCGGTAAACCCCAGGATCACGGAACTGTTTACCTTGCTACCGCAGATAAAGACGGTAATATGGTATCGTACATCCAGAGCAACTACATGGGATTCGGCTCCGGATTGGTGGTGCCAGATACCGGTATAGCACTTCATGATCGGGGCCATACTTTCTCTTTGAACCCTGAAGACGCAAACTGTCTCAAACCCGGAAAGAGAACCTACCACACCATAATCCCGGGATTTCTAACTCAGCATGGTAAACCCATCGGTCCCTTCGGAGTTATGGGGGGCTACATGCAACCCCAGGGGCATCTTCAAGTGATCATGAACAGCATTGATTTCCATCTGAATCCCCAGGCGGCTTTAGACGCTCCAAGATGGCGTTGGGAAAAGGATAAAACGGTATATTTAGAACAAAATTTCCCAAAAACCATAGCAGAACAGCTCTCTAAGAAAGGGCACAACGTAGATTATACATCACGAAGCAGTAAATTCGGAAGGGGCCAGATCATCTGGAAGTACGAAGAAGTTTATGCAGGCGGAACCGAACCCAGAGCCGACGGGCAGGTAGTAGGATGGTAGACAAAGGAATATATCTGCTAGTGATCCGTTTAGATCAAGACAAAGAGATCGTGGTTGGAGCCCTGGGCAAAGTACCCTTCAAACGAGGATTCTATCTATACGTAGGTTCCGCAAAAAACGGTTTGAAAAATCGTATATCAAGACATCTAAAGAAGGAAAAGAAAAAGCATTGGCACATAGATTATCTTCTGGAACACGGAGATATAGTAGACGTAAAAGTCAAGCTAGGTGGATCTGAGGAGGAATGCCTTTTGGCTAAAAAGGTAAGAGATTTTACAGAACCCATCCCGGATTTCGGTTCCAGTGATTGCAGATGCAAAGCTCATCTATTTTACCATCCACAGAGTCTATCCGAGCTTAACAAAAACATAAAAAGAATTTTAGATATTGACAATTATAGTTGATCAATATACATATATGATAAATTATAAATAGGATAGTTAATCTTAGCTCTTTAGTTAAAAGAAGGTGTTGATATGCAAACTAAAGGAAATAAACAAACAGTAGATTTACTGCGTGAAAGAGTGATATCTCCAAAGGCTTTGTCTTATCTATGGCTAGCTTTGGAAAACGATTTTAATATAGTCCTGTTTTGTAAAGAAAAAGACGATTCCAATACTTTTATCGAAGCTCTGATGGAATTATATCCAAGATCTAAGAAACCGACCACCAAGCATTTCGATTCATCGAAAACCATACCATTTATACTCGATGAATTGGGAAAAACGGATGATCAAAACAGGCTTCTGATCAGTATCGAGTCTGATGATTTTCCGAAATTAGGAAGAAAGGTACTTTCTTTACCTCCGGATAAAAAAGAAGGAATATACAACGTACTCGATATCGTGGTATCTTTGAATAAGCCTGATGATGCATCCGCCAACCGTACCATAGATATCATGGAGGTCGTCGGTGAACATGAAGCATCTATGATAGTCAACAAGATATTTTTCTGGGATAAACATTATGATTGGTTTTTCTTCAGTGGCCATAGTTACATGTTCGATAGGATCCTTTTGCGTAAAGGAATAGATAAAGAACAGCTAAAGGATGGAGAGGGGAAAATATTCGAGGATTTAAGGAATTCATGGGAACACAGAGCAGTTTTCCTTCGATGGCTGGCACACAAGAATTCGGATGATCCTGAAAAATATATGATTGATTTCGAAAACAATCCTGAGTCTGTGGTAGAGATGTGCATAAAAGAGCTGGAGAACGTCGATTACCCCGGCAAAGACTTACCCGATGAAAAGGCAAGAGTGGATCATATCAACAAAGATGCTGAATAGATTTATCATTCACCTACTTGTACTTCCTTTCGATCTTCGCCATCAAAATAAGAGCTCCCAGTAGTACGCGTCTATCGAACTGCGGTGGTAGATTCACGCATTCTAGTTCCCATATATCCCCGATCAGTTTGAATTTTTGATTGATATCTGCTACTGGATTTCCACCTAGTTTCAGAGTCATCGTCTCGGGGATCAGCATACCTCCGGGCATGTACTTTCTTAACAAACCACTACCTTTTGATTCATGTATCCCTCCGATCAATTGATTATTTGCGTCGTAAACATCCCATTCATCCCAGGCAAAGGTAGATTGAACCGCCTTTCTTCTTATATATCCCAGTATGGCGTCCGTGTTGGAATCCATTATGGCAAAAGTACCCCATAGGTCGATTATCTGCTGCTGCTGGATCTTGAATAATTCCCGGCTCATACTCTCGTCGGTATATACCCTTATATCTTCCTTCAGCTTGAATATCTTCTGTTTACTGAATCCCAACAAGTCCCCGCTCCGGTCTTCGATCCTGTATTTCTCTCCTATGGTCAGAACCTTTTTCTTTACCCTGTAAAAATCCTGAAGCCAAATACCGGATGGCGGTGGAGGACTTTGCCTTGATTGTTCTTCTTTCATAAAATAGTTAATAGATCACTACTGTTTTATTCTTTCGCCTTTTTCAGTAACGCTCAAGCTTACCTTCTTTCAGTGCCTTCTTCAAGCATAGATGCATGGTTATCAATCCGACAGCCAGACCTATCAATCCTGCTATCGGCATCACCAGTAGATCGGTTCTCGGGATATACCCGTGTGAGATACTCGTTCGCATACCGCTCAAAGCATATGTGATAGGTATAGCACGACTGATGTACTGAGCCGATTTAGGTAAAACTTCAACCGGATAAAATACACCGCAGAAGAATTGAAATGAAAAGAAGATGACGGTGAACACGGCCTGTATCTCCTTGTAAAGTATGGCGATACCCGCTATGGCAAATCCAAAACCTATTATCGAAAGCCAGGCGAGTACTAGAAACAAAAATGAAGGAACAGTTATATTAAGACTTATACCGAATACTAGTTCGGCGACGATCCACATCTCAACGAAGTTCACCATGGAAACTGTAAATCCCGACAATGTAGTCGCCGATATGGGTATCATTATATGATGTGGCAGCATGTATATATTCTTAAAAGTCCCGATATGCTGTTCCCATCTTATACTCAATGACGAATCGAAGAAGCCAACCCGGATAAAGCGCCAAGTGATTATACCTATCACCATAAAAGTAGAAAACCCACCCGGGGCACCGGTACCTCCGGCATCATCGATGGTTCTTCCGAGGACCCCGAATACACTAACCCAAACGATAGGATAAAGTAACATGGCGATAAAGTTCAATTTGTAGGACCAACGTCTCTGCCAGTCACGTACTACAAAGGCCCATAATATCTTCAAAAATCCCTTTACATCCATGTGTTACCCCCCTTGGATTTGCTTTCTTCTTCTTCCGTGTGCCTGATGAATGCCTCTTCAAGCGTAGGTTCTTTAACAGATAGGTCCGAAACACGAACGGTTTTCATTATCTTTTCGATCAATTCATGTATCCGTGTTCCGTCTTTGAGATAGACCCTGAATCGGTTCCCCTCACTTTCGATATGATCAACAGCTTCATCGCTGAGTTCGAAACCATCTTTGCCGGTGGTAGTGAATTCGATAAGCCGCATGGGGAATATACGTTTCTTCAACGCTTTGGGTTCTCCCACCGAGGTGATCCTACCTTCGTTGAGTATGGCGATCCTTTCGCATAACTCCTCAACCTCGTACATGTTATGACTGGTGAATATAACGGTTTTTTCTTCTTTTTCCATTATCTCTTTAAGTAGATTACTGAACTTTCTGCTTGAAACCGGGTCCAGCCCCAGTGTTGGTTCGTCAAGAAATAGAATGGGTGTATCTCTTATTAGATTTCGCACTAGATTCAGCTTCTGTCTCATACCGGTCGAGTAATCACCAAGCCTTTTTTCTAAATCTTCTTTCTCCAACCCCAGTCGTTGGCCGAAATTTTCCATCTTTTCCTTCCAATCGTCGACTTGATAAAGTTTAGAAAAGAAACTGATATTCTGATAAGCCGTCAATCGCCGATAGAACTTGTCCCTCGCCGTGATTATATCCACCAATTCTCTAACCTTTTTGGGATCCTTAACCACATCGTAACCGCCGATCTCGACGGTTCCTTCGTCGGGAAGAAGCATGGTAGACATTATCTTAACAGTAGTCGTCTTACCGGCACCGTTGGGCCCTAAAAGACCGAATACTTCACCTGCTTTTACCTGAAACGATATACCGTCTAGTGCCATAGTTCCGTTGAACTCCTTCCTTAAGTTGCTTACTTTGATAACCATCGTGGAACACTTGCACCTATAAGGTAGTTTAATATACTTTACGGATTTTTTTCAGAAAACAATTCTACCTTTTTCATAACCGCCCAGGCAAAGATCAGATATCCAAAGGAAAGAACCATCTCCGAAGCTTCCTGCCCGGCTTTGTTATCCGTTAAAGGTATCAGATATCTATGTACCTGGAACATTACAATGGCTAATATGGGTATGATCAATATGAGATATTTACCCCACACCGGCGGCAGCTTTTTTACGTAACTTTCCGCCTGAGGCAGATGTAAGAAAACGAACAATCCTACGGTGGATATGATGAAGATAACCAACTTCGGTTCCACCCATCTATGCCCCATATAGTAGGTAACAGGCAGTAGAAAAAAGAAACTGAGATCCGGAGACATCACCGGGAATTCAAAGAATTTTACCAGACGCCTTATAGGCTCTAAAGTTTCGTGCAATAGTGGTAAGATCACCCCTAAGGATAAGCTGCCCGCCCAAAGCAGTACGTGGAAAAGGTCCGTATGCAGATTATGTATGTTTAGTTCGTCTTGTTCGTTTATCTCTGCTATGGTTTCCGGAGTCTCTATCCCAAATATACGCTGTCCCCAGCTTATCTCTTCCATGGCAACGAATAGGAACAGTATAGCGAAGGCAAGAACGAAGAGCTTGTATCTTTTCGAGAGTGGAAATTTGAAAAAGGTATAGAGCAGCATCCCTCCGGCTGCGATGTAGAATATAGCCGTTAGATACTCGTAGGTCCAATCCTCGCCGAAGAACAACTGTCTCAGTTCGGGATACTCCTTGATACCCCAGCCTACCAGTATTATCTGCAGCACCGTCAGTGCCATAACAAAGGCCAAGCATCTCTTATAGAGTGTTGTTCCTTTATCTACTCCGAAGGAGCGATAACCCATGCTTTTGGAAGTGGGTATCTCCATGATAAATTTTTCCTTGGATAGATTTTATATAGTACCTACGTCTGAACATGGATAGGTGTTGAATCCACACACCGTACCCCTCTTTTATTTTCGATCAATTTTTGAATAAATACATATAGTATGTACTTCCTGTTTACCTTCGATGTCAGAAAAGGACTGGTTCGAAGACCAATGGTTCTGGGAAGAATACCGTTCCGTTCTATTTCCACAAGAGCGATTGGACAAAACCAGTAAACAGGTGGACAGATTCGAAGAGTTACTGGAACTTCAAAAAGGTGACAAGATACTTGACCAAGCCTGCGGTATCGGACGACATTCTCTTGAGCTTGCACGGAGGGGCTACGAAGTCACCGGATTGGACCTTTCCAAGTCGTATATGAAAGAAGCTTCCGATAATGCCGGAGAGCTACCTGTAGAATTCATACGGGGCGACATGAGAACCTTTGTTAGAGAGGAATACTACGATGCCGTGATCAATTTCTGGTCTTCATTCGGATATTTTGAAGTTGATTACGATAACTACCAGGTACTGAAAAACGTCTATAACTCTTTGAAAAAAGGAGGAAAATTTCTTCTAGATGTCATGGGAAAAGAGATCCTAAACCGCATCTACACCGAAAGGGATTGGGGCCGCTTAGATGGCGGATTCTTCCTTGAAGAACGCTTTCTTAAGGACGAGTATCTAGAGAGTAACTGGATACTGATAAAAGACGGCGAAGTCATGGAGCACCGATTCCTGTACAAACTGTACTCCCGGAACGAACTAAAACGGTTGCTGAGAAGAGCCGGTTTTACATCTGTTGAGATATATGGAGACCTACACCGTTCTAACTATGGCAAAAATTCCGAACGATTGATCGCTATATCAACGAAAAATTGATTGTCAGATAGTTCTCCTCTTCCATTTTCCCGTACGGAAATACATGTAAGACGCAGCGGCACCTATCGGATTGCTAAGTGCCATACCTACCCATATCCCCATCACACCCATGTCAAATCCGAAGTTTATCAGCGGTATGGACGGGAGTGCAAAAAGAGCGGATAGAAACAATCGTAACCCCCAGATCCTGAATATCTCAAGACCCATGGCCGGCATCGTATGGCCGGTTCCCCTATAGCTGGAATCTAGAACCCTGAAGATACCGAAGAATCCGATGGACATCGAATATATAGCTAGATATCTGGAACCTTCTTTTATAACCGGTATCTCATCGATGAACACACTCATTATCCCGGTTCTGAAGATTATAACTATAACTCCGGTGGCGAACATTATACTCGAAGCCACTAACACTGCCTTTTTGATGACTTCCTCGGCCCTCTTCTTGTTACCGGCACCGACGTTCTGTCCCACCATGGACATGGATGCATCTGCGAATCCCCATACCGCGATGGTTATCACGTGTATCACCCTACGCCCTATCCCGTAGGCCGCCACCGGCGTTTCACCGAATATAGCTACTAAGGCGAAGAGCATCACGAAGGCCATGGCGGTCATAACCCTCGCAAAGGTAGCCGGAGCTCCGATCCTTACTATCTGCCTGATCCAATCCATTTTTAGCCTTAAACTCTTCATGGACAGTCTTATGTCTACACGGCCATTGAAAAGCAGATAGATACCTACCACACCGGCTGTTACCCTTGAGGCCGCAGTGGCGATAGCGGCCCCGGTAACCCCCATGGCCGGGAACACGGACCATCCGAATATCAATATCGGATCCAAAACGACGTTTACGGATACGAAAACCACCTTGATCAACATAGGTGTGATCATATCACCCATCCCTTTTAGCAGAAATCGGAAAGCGGTGTAGGCGAATACGAAGGGCATACTGAGTAACACTATCCTCAGGTACGTAACCGCCAGAGGGTATATGTCTTCAGGTGTCTGCATCCAACGTAGTATATACGGCGTTCCCAGGAATCCTCCTATGGTGAATATCAGACTGAGAATTATAAGAAAACTGAATACCTGGCCTGCGGCTTCGTTTGCCTTCTTTCGATCACCGGCACCCATGTGCTGAGCTACCAGAGCTACACCTGCGGTAGCTAAACCCATACCGGCTGATAGAAAGACGAATATAACGGGCCATGCCGCCGTTGGAGCCCCGACCTCCGTTGCTCCTAAACGACCGAGCCAGAACGTATCAACTATATTAAAAGAGATGTGTAATGAGGCGGAAACCATCACCGGAAGAGCCAGAACCAATATGGTCTTGATTATTGGACCGCTTAGGATGTCCTCTCTTCTCTCCTCGGCGGACTTCACGAATATATTCTTCAGTTTACGGTATCTAGACGGTATTATACCACTCTTATTCTCTCGGTGTTTACCGGTATTATAAATAAATATATTGGTTTTATAGCAGGATGTAGTTTGTATGTGTTTCTTTTAGTTATAATTAAAATATTTCCAATTAACAAGTAACAAAACACATATATACGTTGAGCTTCATCGATTAAATAATGAATAGACTTTCGATGGTCAAAAAGTTGGAATATTCCAACCTAAGCGTATTCACGCCATCCCAGATATCTGCCTTATTCAAGATCAATATAGAGAGTGCTCGGGGATCGTTAAGTAGGATGGCCGAGGAAGGAACACTTGTTAGGGTGAAAAGGGGCCATTATTGTTTGCCTTCTTCCCCGGTATTTAGTGTAGCTTCCAATCTCTATCCTCCCTCTTACATCTCCTTATGGTCTGCCTTCGAGTATTACGGAACTACTACTCAATCGCCCCGAGTTGTAGACGTTATCAATTCCCAAAAATCAGGTCAATTTGAGCTGTCATTGGAGGTCGGGAAATTTTTGCTACGTTTCGTTAAAACCCGTGAATCTTTTCTGTATGGAATAGATAAGATCTACATCGATGGCAATACTACCTTCATCGCTGACAGAGAAAAGGCCATAATAGACGGTTTGATCTTCACCGATTACGTTCCATTTGGGGAAGTCGTTGAAGCCATAAAGGATGGAATAGACGTAGAAAAGGCGATGATGTATGCAGAAAGAAGTGGAAAGCAGGTCGTGATGAAACGCCTAGGATATCTATTAAGCCAAGAAGGTTTTGATGTAGACCCTATTTGCCTATCCGATACCTACGTCCCCTTAGATCCATCATTTCCCCGAAGAGGGTCTTACCATACCGGATGGCGTGTAATCGATAACAGGAGATCTATATGAACAGAGAAGATTTGAAGCAATATGTCGGCGTCACCGCTTTTTCCCTAGGCCATGTGGAGAAGGATTATTTTCAACATATCATATTGAGTGCACTTTCTCGAAAATGGAGTAGTTATCTAGTTTTTAAAGGCGGGACGGCTTTACAGAAGATAGGTCTGATACCAAGGTTCAGCGAAGACCTCGATTTTACCGAGGAGAAAGAAATATCTCCTAAAATGATCGCTGATACATTGGTGAGATCTATCGAAAGATACAATTTCCCGGTGAAGACCGACCGTTTTTCTGACAAAGAAATTACCGCTGGATTCAGGATAAATATACAGGGACCTTTATACAGAAATGATAGAGGTACTTGTTCCATACGACTAGAAGTTAGCAGGAGAGAAAAAATTCTTCTTGAAACAAGGGTTGAAGAGATAAATCCCAACTATAAAGACGTACTTCCCTACGTTATCAGAGTAATGGATCAAAACGAGATCGCTGCAGAAAAGGTGCGTGCTATATTGACAAGAGATAAAGTGAGGGATCTTTATGACCTTTTCAAGCTTATAGAGAGTGGGGCGGAACTCGAATCGGAGATAATAGAAAAAAAGCTAGAATTCTACGATATGACTTTGGATATATCCTATCTTGTGGTTAGATGTAAAGAACTGGCTGTGAGATGGGATAAAGACCTCAGAAGCTTGATGGAACACGTCCCTCCAAAAAAGGAAGCCCTGGATGAGATAGTATCCGAGATAGGTAAAATCCGTTGATGGTAAATTGATTCAATCCATTCCATGTTTCGATTCAAAGTGTTTTTAGCCTTTTCAAAGCTTCGGAATAATTTTCATTTTGGGTAGACCATTCCTCCAGATTTTTACATGGAAAATCGGAGCACTCGCTGCAATTGTCCAGTTCTTTTTTTTCAACGCAGCAGTTAAGTATCCAACAAGTTGGAGACCAGTGGTCTTCTCTGGCACCGTGACAGCCCAAACAGTACGGCCCGTCTTCCATGAACTCTTCAACGGTCTTATCTGGTCTGATGAATCCTTCTTCGATGAACCAACCTCTGACCTTCTCCGCCTGTTCTTTGTCGTCATGGGCCAGGTAAATAGAGCACTCGTGACAGAGCAAACCACAGGCTGCGATCTCTTCTTCCAATTCTTTCACCTGTACTTTATATAGTCGATATGAAGATTATAAACCTTTTGGATATACATTTCCGATCTGGTACATCAAGTCATAATAATTTTATATACGCCTTCCTTTATCATTAAAACATGACAAATACCTTGATGATCGGAGGGGTTCACGGTGATGAGATCGGTGGTGTGATGGTAGCCAGAGAGCTTAAAGGATGGCTCCGAGGTAAGGGGATCGATGGTGTGGATATAATACCAGAAGTGAATCTTCAGGCCATCGAAAACCGTGAAAGGGAACATCCTACCGATGGAAAAGATCTGAACAGATTATTCCCAGGAGACCCGGATGGTACGGTATCCGACCGATTGGCTTATGATATTTTCCAAAAGGCGAAAAGCTACGACTGTGTTATCGATCTTCACACATACGGAGTCGGAGGAAGATGCATACCCTATATGCTAACCGATCTAAAAAAGGACTACAACGTAGAACTCTGTAAACAAGTGGGTTTGGATCATGCAGTTCAAACCGGAGGTACGGGCAAACAATTATTCCTGGAACTTTCGGATATAGGAATTCCGTCGATGATAATCGAAGCCGGTGGTGCAGGATGGTTGAGAGGAGAATTGGAGACGGTGACAAAAGCCTTGAAAAACTTCATCGAGGGTGAACCATCAGCGGATGTTCGATCCTTTGACAGCTACCGATGGGTACCTCTCGAAGAAGCCGGTCACTACATCCCGAAGATATTACCGGGAACCGAAGTTAAAGAAGGCGATGTTCTCGGCTATCTGGATGATGTACCGATTAAATCTCCTACCGATGGCCTGGTATTGGGTATAAAGATGGCCGGACCCTGCGAGCCTCCGGAAGAAAATATCGCATCTATCGCAGAGATTTGATACTGGGAGTGAGCATTGTGCATTACTAGGGAAGGTGATGACGAATAAGTTTCTTTTAAAACTACCTTTGTTTCTATCAGTAGATCCTCGTTCAAGCTACATATTGAAAGATATGTCGAACTGGATTTTTAGTTATCCATCACTCATCGTGTTTTAACATATCGTTTTGAGTATATGTTTGTCCGCAGCCCTCGCACTTCACATCCTCTTGTTCCTTTTCGATTTCTGTGAAGGTGAAGATATTTTTGCAATTGGTGCATTTCCCGCTGAAGTAGGAATTATCATAGGTTTCTTTATCAATCTTTAACTCCATGTCCAGAACGTACATCAACCAGATCCAGTATGTATCTTCTTTTTTGTTATCGGCTAAGTTCTCAATTATCTCCAAGGTGGTCTTTTCGTTACTTTTCTTTTCCTCTTCGATACTACTGAAGACATCAGACTTTCTCTTTTCATAGCTCTTATTCGCCTTTTTGAACAGAAAATTCCCTGTCACTTTTTTCAACCGATTATTACCCATTTTAACACATCCGTAATGATAATAACATGAACCGATATAAACCTATCTCCGAACATTCATTGTTATGCAAGTTGGATCACTACAATTCATCGTGCAAAGCGGAGTGTTTTGTAAAAATATACTTCTTGAACGAATTTGGCTTGAGGTGGTAATCCGTTTGAATTTTGGATGAATAGCTATCGTGAACGATATTGAAAATCCATTGTAATTTGATTCCCGAAATATCCGAGGCCTTTGACAGAAGTGAAAGGAGGATCGGAAGTTCCTCTGCACTTTAACTACCTTTATTTCATGGGAATGAATTCTATGTTAACAAACGAGAAAAGGATGGTAACGATCATCCTGCCGTTGTAGTTCTTTCTCTAAATACCGTCAAAGTGTCCGTCTGAGTTACCTTTCTAGATTTGCACCTAATATTTCACTGAATTGCATATGATTTTGAAATAAAGGTATAGTGCCCCATATCTATCTCAAATCATGCAAAGCATTCTGAAAAGTGTGATAACGACACTTGTCAAATAAGAAAGGGAGATATGATAAAATGAAAAATAGATTAGGATCAAAATACGTGAAAGTGGAGCATAAAGAAGCTAATGGTAACGACGGAAAACGTTCGACCGCCGTTCGTGTAAGGTCGTCATCCGATGATGGACCAATATTTGGAAAAGGAGCAGGTCGCTTTCGATACTTATCTGCAATTCTCATCTCGATGATGTTTGTTCTTACGGCTTTTGCAGTAATACCCGCCAAAGCAGACGGTCCGGCAGTTGTGAATCTTGGAACAGCCGGAGATTTTGTGGTTCTGGCAAAAACGGCGGTCTCGACCACCGGTACCACCGATATAACTGGTGATATCGGACTCAGCCCGGCATCAGCAACGTATATAACTGGCTTCGATTTAATAAAGGATTCAACAGATACATTCTCAACATCATCCGTAGTCACGGGAAAAATTTACGCTTCGGATTATGCTTCGCCGACACCATCTAAAATGACCACCGCTGTAAGCGATATGGAAACCGCATATACGGATGCTGCCGGTCGAACAAACCCTGATCATACAGAGTTGTATGCCGGCGATGTCACCGGAGAAACTCTCACACCCGGTCTTTACAAGTGGGACACCGGCCTTCTGATATCTGAAGAAGGCGTCACAATATCCGGAGACTCAAACGATGTTTGGATTTTCCAGATCGCCGGGGATTTAACGGTGGCGGACGGCGCTATTGTCACCTTGAGTGGCGGTGCCGAACCAGCAAACATCTTCTGGCAAGTGGCCGGACATGTCACAATTGGAACTACGGCAGCGATGAAGGGGATCATATTGTGCCAATCAGATATCGCTTTTAACACCGGAGCAACCCTTGTAGGTAGAGCTCTAGCACAAACTGCAGTTACGTTGGATGCTACTGCTATAACCGCTCCTACTGATACTGATACTGATACTGATACTGATACTGATACTGATACAGACTCTGAAAGTTCGGACGTTCCAGCTATTTCAATCGGTGTGGCGATGATAGTGACAGTCGCCGTCGCAGCCTTTGTAGATCGGTCTCCGATGAACAAGAATAAAGCGAACAAATCCGATGCGAAAGCTAAGAAAGCGGACCGCGATTCAGATAAGTAATAAAGGTGAAAAAATATGAATGGAACATTGATATCAGCAATCATCTACTTCCTTATCGCCCTGGCCGTATCGTCCATAATCATCTGGGTGATAACGAAAATATTCGGAGAAGAGGAAGGCGTAGGAACGGCGATAATGGCGGCCCTGACAGGAGCGATCGTGTACGCCCTGGTATACTTTTTACTGGGCAACGGGCTGATAGCAGCTCTGCTAGCCGGCATCGTATGGACAATTGCACTTGCAAGTCTGTACAACATGAGCTGGCTGAAGGCAATAGTTACGGCAGTTGTCGTCTGGATCGTCGCCACAATTGTTGGGTTATTCCTACCTACAGTCGGAGGGCCCCTATAACCGGGGAAACAAGAAATGAAAGGAGGTGAAATACAATGTCAACAATAACTATGGACTGGTCAAGAATATCGTTACTATCAGTGGTAGCATTCCTAGTAGGGTGGTATATATTCAGCCTGTTAGGGGCTATTATCATAGCACTTATCGTGCTAGTGCTGATGGGGACGCTTCAATTCGGAACCGGCGAGAAGAAGAAAGTCAGTAATTGAATTGCCGTCCGAATTAAAGGGTGAACTTTTAGTTCACCCTTTTTAACATTTATCTTCCATTTCGGATCGCTACCTCTGTCTGGTATTACCCAGCAGGGAATAGGTGTAATATTCAGACACTGGGCGAGTGAATAGGGGTTTCCGGAGAAGAAATCTTGTTGTGTGGATTTGGAAATATTTCCGATCAGAAAAAACGGGTGGTTTCTCCGATGCAGACTCCCGATACTTTCCCGAAGTGAGAGGAGGAAGCTCCGCTCTCTGCGTACCAACCAGCATGATCCCCTAACTTGTTTTGTCGTTATCTACTGGAAAACAAATGTGTTTTCCAACGAGTATCGTAATTAGATTCCCGCAACGTTAGAAACAAAATTCATAACGTTCACTTCGGGTAAACCCCTCGAATATATTCCGAGAATCAAAGATTTTCCGAAAAATTGGACGGGATATTCGGAAGAGGGTATCACCAATTGTCATTTAGATTGTGATATGCGGTTGGTGTGGAACGTGTTTCAAAATACATCGAACATAATATTAATCGTATTTGTTTAGTGGAATTTTTAAATGATAACAAAGATTTATATTTTTAATTATTGTTCTATGTCTTTGAAGAAATCATCTTCTTCTTCCTCTTCGATCAGAGGTTCACCGCATTCGGGACATTTAACAGCATCATCTGTTATATCTGCTAAACAAAGAGGACATTGATCCGGTATAATTTCCTCCGCGAAATATGTTTCTTCTTCACTTAAATCTTTCAAATCTTCTAGTTTTAATTCCATACTAAGTTCATCTAATAACTCATCGGAGGCTCCGTCTATTTCATAAAACAATTGATCGCATTCGGGGCAACTTTCACCCCCCTCCTGAACCTTCGTACCACATATCGGACATTCTTCTAATTCTTCTTCTATATGGATCAGCTCTTCATCGAGTTCCTTCTCGATATCACTCCTGACGGATTTCCCTTCGTGTTTTTCGAAGACGTCGGGCAATTCATCTTCGATCAAAGGTTCGCCGCATTCGGGACATTTAACCGCATCGTCAGTTATATCTGCTAAACAAAGAGGACATTGATTCAATATAATTTCCTCCGCGACACCTGTTTCTTCATCTGTTTCATAAATCAAGTGATAGCATATAGGGCAATTTCCAGCCCCCTCCTGAAGCTTCGCACCACACATCGGACATTCTTCTAATTCTTCTTCTATATGGGTCAGCTCTTCATCGAGTTCCTTCTCGATATCACTCCTGACGGACTTCTCTTCGTGTTTTTCGAAGATGTCGGGCAATTCATCTTCAATCAAAGGTTCTCCGCAATCGGGGCATTTATCTGTTTCAGCTCCTTCCGGAATCTTCGTACCACATAACGGACATTCGATATGATATTCAGCAGGTTTCTTAACTTTTTTTACACGTTTTTTAATCACTACGTGTGTTTTATCCACATCTTCATCCATCTCTTCTACCGCAGGTATCTCCACCTCGTCTATTTTTTCCTTTTCAGGAGCCTCCTCAGTGAGAGATGTCAATTCTTGTGTTTTTATATCAACCTCAGGTGTCTCTTCAACTGCTGATTTTTTGATGAAATCGCTCAACCACTGCCCATATCCCGATATCTGAGAATGTTCTACAAACGATTCAAACAGAAGTATGAACACCACATAAGTAACGATATTAGATAATTCAAGAGGGATCATGCTTATGTATATCGCAAGGGATATTATGACTGTAAGATAGAACGGTAGGAGTTTATATGCATCCGAACGGTTGAATTTCAAACTGTTTTCTTTTTTCACGTATACTCTAAATCTTAAAATAAAAAACAAACCTAAGAATAATAATACGGTGGCAAACAAGCTGACCATAGATTCTCCGAAGAACAAACCGACGGGTGTGAAGTAAAACATGAAACTAGATGGTGCTACCAGGGAGTATAGAGATGCGGAGAGGGCAAACTCAGCGAACACGAAGATCGAGAGGAAAGTAAGAGTGGTATAGACCAACCAGTGTTTCCAATTACTGACCACCGAACTTATGTTCTCATCTTTCATCGATTTCACCCCCGGTTTCCTTAATGGTTTTGTATATTATCGCGACTGTAGCCATTAATATAATGGGAAGGATGAACTGTGTTATGGGCCTACCTGACGTTATACCATGAAAATTAATCGTCGATTCTGAAGTTCCTCCAGCATGATCCTGAGCTCTTATAGTTAACCTATCGTAATTTATCCTGTTGAACTGAAAGTGGAAACTGAGGGTGCATCTTTGGTCAACTGTTTCACGGAGATCCGAACTGCTGCTCTCAAAGTTCACCAAACCGTCGCCCTTTCGGACCTCGATAGATCTCTGTAGGTCCGCATTCTGGTTGAAGACATAATGTCTAACCAGCTCGCCGCTTCTATAAAACTCCACACTCACCTCGCTGACATGTCGCCAGCTGTTCAAGTCAAAAACGTCGAAATAAAGATGATGTGTCCCGAAGTTGTGCTCGAGCCGGATCTCGGTTATCCTTGGTCTAACTGCTTGAACACCGACACCGACGTCTTCTTGAGCAGATACGGTTATTAAAGAAAATGGAGTTGAGATCAGTATAAACGTGATGAGAATAACAATCAAAATGGGGAGATTTTTAAAACTAGAATTAAGTTTAAAGGGCATTATATCACCCCCAAGCGCATCGAGGAGGTGACTGAAAGTCCTAAGATGATCGTGTCAGTGTTATTCATCTCCAAAGTCTCCTATTTACTCTAAACTCAAGACGAAACTATTATAGTTATTATATAATTAGTTTATTCATCTTAATCAAGCATCTCCTTTCCTTCTACCCAGGAACACCCTAAAAACTCCGAAAATTAATACTCCGATGATCAGTATTATCCCAAGGGTGACGGTCTCAGCTTTTTCTTCTAAGAATGATACATCTTCATCAACGGGTTGTGGTACTGTTTCACTTAATTGTATATTAGTTGTGTACCTGTTGCCATCCAATACTAATTCGATATACCCATCATTTTCATGATGTGATCTGAAATGGACTACGAGTTCTATCTCTTTCTTTTCATCTGGCCTTAAGGGTTCATCCGTATTCTCAGATATCTCTATTATCTCAACATCTTCGCCGTCTACATCAAAATCGATATCGTCATGTGGATATACATAAAATGTTAGATTGTTATGTGAATTACCTTTAACCTCCATAGATTCGAGATACTGAACTTCAAAATTATCTGCCTGAGCTTGTTCATAACCTCTATAACCAACGGTCACACCAAAGTTCAAGCCTACCGCTCCTTGACTGATAACAGCTACATTACCTTCTCCTACTAAACTGACTGCTCCAATAGAGAATGGTTCGACGGATACACTTGGAGCGAACTTTATTAATCCACCAGTGGAAGATATATATTGGAAAACTATCTGACCTGATTCATCCGGATAAAAAACATCTTTAGATGAATCATGAACTAGATCATCGTCCTCATATATAACCTCGATTTTCATCGGGACGTTACCAGTGTTACGGAAGGTAACACTTCCTTCGTCGGAATATGCTTCTTCTTGGTACGGTTCTAAATAAAAGTGGATATCTCCTGATACTGAAAAAGAAGTGTCGGGTTCAACAACTTCGATTTCAAAATTTTGTTCATCTATTTGAAGGATCCAATCACCTGTGGGTTCGCTTCCGTGGATCGCGATATTTATTGCCCAACTATCTCCGTCATATGAAGTATTCTCTAGATCAATATAGTTAAGATCTCCTTCCCATCCATCTTCATAAGTCCAAACATAATTTTGAGATGCATCTG
>JAFDTZ010000116.1 GCA_019594305.1 Thermoplasmata archaeon | reverse complement strand
TCCCAGCCAAATCAAGGAGACTTTCCGCAACGCAAGAGTTAAATTTTTCAATCACGTAACTGTCCTCGAAGAAGATGGAAGCAGGAACCTCTATGATAACCTTCCGCCCGGAGCTCATTGGAAGAGATGAAGAGTTCGACAAATTGGAAGACATATGGCAAAGTACGCGACAACGAAGTGGTTCGACCATTCTGATATCGGGAGAAGCGGGTATAGGTAAGACACGTTTGGTGAAGGAGCTCATAAACCTGGTTCAAAAGGATGACGCACACATAATCAAAGGGTGGTGTCTGGCTGATAGCCTCGAACCACTTATGCCTTTTAAGGAAGGCTTGAGGGATACGGGACTATCTCAGCTTATATCCGAAGCTCCGCCGCCTAAAGTCATATCCGCTTACCTGATAAACAAAGATGGGTTACTGGTAACAAAGATAGAACGAGACGAAACCGAGCTGGACCCGGATATATTCGCGTCCATGTTGACCGCCGTAGGAAATTTTGTAATGGACTCGCTTTCAATGATGGGAGGAAAGCAGGGCGGTGAACTGAACACCATAGGTTATGGAGAATACCAGATATTGATTCAATCCGTTGAGAGTTTGTCTTTGGCGGTAGTGATAAAGGGAGGGAGCAGCGAATTTTTGATAGAAGATATGAAGAGAACTCTCGCTGATATAGGGAAAAAATTCGATTCTTGGATCGGTGATACCAAGACAGCGGATGAGGTCACGCCGAGGATCCAATGGTTCGTAGATTCAAGAAAGTACGCCGGAAAGTATCTTGTGGATGACCCGAAGATAAAACAGGAGAACCTCTTTGATAAGGTGCTTCTAGGTATGCAGAGAATTTCTTCCGAACGACCGGTAGTTTTGTTTTTGGATGACTTACAATGGGCGGAACCTACCACCTTAAAATTATTACATTATATATCAAGAAATACCAGAAGAAATGAAATACTCATTCTAGGGACCTATCGTCCAGAGGATATACTACAGCTAGACGACGGGAAGGCCCACCCCTTGAAAACCACCATGCAGAACATGAGTAGAGAGGGGCTCTTAGATGAGATAGAATTGAAAAGATTCGACAACCCCGCTACTGAAAAGTTCATTAGAAATACGTTGAAAGATCTGGAATTTAAGGACGAATTCGTAAGAAAACTATACCGAGAGAGTGAAGGCAATCCTTTGTTTCTACTGGAAGCCATATACATGCTTGCGGAGGAAGGGTATCTGATCCGGGAAGAAGGTAAATGGATATTAAAGGGTGATATCCTAGGAATACAAATACCGTCCAAAGTGTACGATGTGGTGGTTAGAAGGTTGGACCGTCTATTACAGGAGCAGAGAGAGATGTTAGAATGTGCAAGCGTGATAGGAGAGGAGTTCGAGAGCGGCGTGTTGGGTGACATTATAGGTGTGAATAGGATAAAACTATTGAAAAACCTTAATGATATCGAGCGGGCCCACCGGTTGATACACTCTATGAAAAATAAGTATAGATTCGACCACACTAAGATAAGAGAGGTGTTGTACAATAGTATAAACAAGGAGCTGAGAGTGGAATATCATCGTGTGGTTGCAGAGAGTTTTGAAATGTTGTATGAAGATAACATAGACGATTATACAGAGCATATCGCCCATCACTATTTCAAAGCGGAAGACGAAAGGGCCGTGGGATATCTATTGAATGCAGGGGCCAAGGCCAAAGATAGATATGCTAATGAAGAGGCCATCGAGTGGTACGTTGACGCAGTGTGTCTTTCGAGTGAAGATGAATTGAAAAAGATCTATAAGGGGTTGGGTGAGGTTTACAAGATAATAGGTGAATACGACAGTTCTTTGGAAAACTATCAGAAGGCCCTGGAACTTGAGAGTGTGGATAAAGATAGGGCTTCATTGTACGGAAATTTAGCCGAAGTGTACAACGATAGGGGAGAATATTTACGTTCTCTCGAATATGCCGAAATGGGCATCTCCCTGGCAGAAGAAGGTGATTTAGAGCTATGCAGATTGCTAAATACCAAGGGTTGGGCCCTCATGCTCCAGGGAGACTATGATAAAGCTATTGAGTTGTTCGAGGAGGAGAAGGAACTATCCGGAGAATTAGGCGTAATTAAAGAGAAGGCCCAAGCACTGCATGACCTGGGGACGGTTTACGTTAGAAAAGGAGATTACGATGAAGCACTGGGACTTCTAGATAAAGCCATAGAGCTTAGGGAGAAAATCGACGATGTAAAGGGGCTGGGTGATTCGTTAAATAGTCTTGGGGTCATTTACAAAAACAAGGGCGAGATGGAAAAGGCACTGCTGTATTACCAACGGAGCAGAGATATAGAAGAGGAGATAGGTAACAAAACGGGCATCGCGAGATCGCTTAATAATATCGGGGTCATCTATTGGCACAAGGGTGAGCTCGATAGAGCACTGGGGTATTATAATCAGTGCCTACGTATTGCAGAAAAGATAGAGGAAAAAAGAGGGATCGGACTTTCACTCAACAACATCGGCAATATCTACATCGATAAAGGTGAAAGGGACAAAGCGATAGGATACTACAAACGTGTTTTAGAGATCAGTGAGGATATAGGAGATAAAAGCAGTATCGCTATATCACTGAACAATATCGGTAACGTTTACATAGATATAGATGAATTAGATAAAGCTCTCGAGTTCCATAACAGGAGTCTGAAGATAGAGACTGAGATAGGGGATAAAAGCGGCATAGTGTACTCCCTTAACAATATAGGGAGTATCTATCTTTACAAGGACGAACCGAAAAAATCCATCGAATATTTCGAGAAGAGTCGCCTCATGGCGGAAGATATCGGTGATGCTACAATAGCGGTACATAACTTATGCGGGTCCGCCGAAGCACGGCTCAAAGAAGGTGACATTGAAAGAGCCGAGGAAAATGCATCCAAAGCCCTTGAGATAGCGATAGAGACGGGTGGTACAAACGAAGAAGGGATGAGTCACCGTCTACTGGGGATGGTGTGCCGGGGAAGAAAGAGCTGGAAGGAAGCCGAAGAGGAGTTCGAAAAGGGGATAGGATTATTGGGGGAGAAAAAGGAACTATCGATAACATATTACGAGTATGGTTTGATGTTGATTCATAAAGGAGAGATTGAAGAGGGTGAAGAGTTATTGAGAAAAGCACAGTTATTGTTCGAAGAGATGGGGGTGGGTTTGTGGTTGAATAAGGTAAAAAAAGTTCTCGAAAAATTTAATGGGTAAAAATTATCAAAGTGCGACATACGTAAATTTTCTCGAAAAACAGATATAGAACTATAGCTTATGCACGTTTGTAAATACATACAATAGTTCAAGACAACACATGGTGGATACAAGATGCTGGACTACGAGACCATCAAAAAACGGGCTAGCGTTTCAAAAGACAAAAAAGAAGCTTTCAAAGAATGTCTACAGCGAGCAAAGAAGCTAGTACGGACAAACGCCCTCATTCAATGCATAGAGAGAGTCCTCAAGTTACTCGATTGAGATAACGCTATTATATTATCCAATCCGATATCTTTTTATCTCTATTCATCTTTTTACACTGAGATGAACATATGTGCATGTATTACCGAGAAGACGCTCGCCGACTGCTTAAAGGTACTAAAAAGCATAGATACGGAATTGGTCGAACATCGAATAGACCATATGGAGAGGGTAGAAGGTCTGTCCGATATATATGGTTCTACCGGATCAACGATAATCGCGACTAACAGGAATAAGCAGGCCGGTGGTAAATTCAAGGGGACGGAGGAGGAACGAATAGGCTACCTTATGGATGCTGTAGATGCAGGATGCGATTATGTGGATATAGAACGGGAAACTGACGAAATATTAAAGAAAAAAATTACGAAACATGCACGGAATAACGGTTGTAAGATCATCATCTCAACACATGATTTTTCGGGTACCTCGGAGCTGGAAAAACTTGTAAGTATTATGAAAGAGGAAGAACGAGACGGTGCGGACATCGGCAAGATAGTAACCTACGCGAACAGTATAGAGGACTGTCATACCGTTCTAGAATTACTCATACATGCAAAAAACGTTGATTTCAAACTGGTCGCATTTGCCATGGGTAACCTGGGCAGATTTACCAGGATCTTGGCACCCGTGTACGGTGCACCGTTTACGTACGCGTCGGTAAATCGCAAAGCCGCTGAAGGGCAGTTTGATGTTGAATCCCTCAGGAACATTTGGGAGGCTTTAAACATTGGATAGATTGGTGGTAGCGGGCGATCCGATCGGAGAGTCGTTAAGTCCGATAATACACAATGCGGCCCTAAAAGAGATGGGGCTTGAAGATAGATTCGAATATACTAAAAAGAGGGTAAAAAAAGATAGGTTAAAGTTCTTTATCGAAGATATACGTAAGGGAAAATTTGCCGGGGCTAACGTGACCATACCCCACAAAAGAGATGTCATCGAATATATGGACGAATTGAGCGATTCCGCAAGTGCGATCGGCGCGGTGAATACGATATATAAGAGGGATCGAAAACTGATAGGTGACAACACGGATAGCATCGGTTTTATCCGCTCTCTGGAAGACGAAGGCGTCGATTTTAGGGATAGAACTGCAATGGTATTGGGAGCGGGCGGAGCCGCCCGTGCCGTCGTTTATGCCCTTGGAAAAAAGGAAGTGAAAAACATCATCATAGCAAACAGGTCTCCCGATAGTGCGGAAAGAGTGGAAGATGAAATGAGGGGCTGTATAAACACCGAAATTTCCGTGATAACTATACAGGACGTAAAAAGTAAGCTGAAAGATGCGGATATAGTGGTCAACACCACGCCGGTGGGTATGAAGGGAAAATTAGTGGATCAAAGAGTTATACCCGGAAATTGGCTTTCACCCCGAACCCTGGTTGTGGATATTGTTTACATACCACCAAAGACCAAACTGTTAAGAGATGCGGAAAAGAGGGGCTGTAAAACCATTTCGGGATTTGGTATGCTGGTACACCAAGGTGCAGAGGCACTTGAAAGATGGACTGGAAAGGAAGTTCCCGTTAAAGTGATGAAGGATGCTTTACTTGAATATCTGGAGGAAACACATGAAACGTAATATCGTACTTATAGGTTTCATGGGGACGGGGAAGAGCACAGTGGCTCGGCGCTTGGCCGACAGGTTGAACAGGAATTTTTTCGAGCTTGACGAATTAATAGAAAAGGAAGCGGGTAAAACAATTAACAATATATTCAAAGAGGAAGGTGGAGAGCGTTTTCGGGATTTGGAATCGGATATGATAGGGGTAATCACTAAAAGAGAAGGGGGGATTATCAGCTGTGGTGGAGGCGCGGTACTGAGAGAAAGAAACGTAAAAATACTAAAAAAGAATGCCGTCCTAATACATCTAACCGCCTCGCCTCAAGTAATTTTGGAAAGGATCGGGGATGACGAAAACAGACCTCTATTGATGCATAACAACAAGATAGAACGTATAAAAGAACTCATACGAACCAGAGGGAAAATTTACGATAGATGTGCGGATTATACGATAGATACATCGGAACTCGGAATCGAAGATGTGGTCCACGAGATAATAGAAGAGGTGATAAATTGATGCTTAAAGTACGCAAAGCCGAAATTTCCGGGATGGTAAGAGCTCCACCCTCTAAAAGTTACACTCATAGAGCGGTGATATGTTCATCCTTAGCTGCGGGAAATTCCGTGATAAAAAATCCACTTAAAAGCGACGACACATGCACCACCGCCGAAATGTGCGAGATGTTAGGTGCGGATATTGAGTGGGATGAACTCATAGAGATAACGGGCGTAGATGAATTAAGTACACCTGAGGATGTACTTGACTGCCACGGATCCGGTACCTCTTTGAGATTGCTAACGGGATTAGCGGCCCATGCTCCGGGTTTGACGGTCCTCACCGGCGATCCGTCTCTAAGAAGAAGGCCTGTCGGCCCTTTATTGAAGGCCATGAAAGACCTGGGGATCAAGTGTTATTCGACAAGGTTGAACGGACTTCCGCCGGTGGTGGTCTTCGGAGGGGGGATCAAAGGTGGATATCTATCCATAAAAGGTAATGTGAGCTCTCAATACATCACCGCACTGCTGCTGTCCTGTCCCTGGGCTTACGAAGATACCGTTATCGAACTGAGCACGGAGTTGGAGTCGAAACCCTACATAGAGATAACTCTTGAAGTTCTGGAGAGATACGGTATCGAAGTAGATGTCTCAGATGTCTTCCGTCGTTATATGATCCCTTCTCGGCAGATCTTTCAACCGACCGATTATGAGATACCGGGGGATTTTTCTTCGGCGGCATTCTTAATGGTACTTGGAGCCTTAACGGGAGAAGTTAAAGTCACAGGACTCGATAGGGATTCTAAACAGGGCGATAAAGAGATAATGAATATCCTTGATAAGATGGGGGCCTCGGTTAAATTAAAAGACTATTGTGTGAAAGTTGAAAAAAATGAAT
>JAFDTZ010000151.1 GCA_019594305.1 Thermoplasmata archaeon | reverse complement strand
GACGACTGGATATATCCCCTAGTAAAGAATAGACGTGTGATAGGAGCGATCGAGAAATGGAATATGAGCGGATGTGTTGAGATACGTCATCTCGACCTCCAGGATGAAAGGTTCCTCGACGAAGTTATCACCAGTATAGACGAACTGATGGACTTCCACCTTCTGGACGGTTTCGATATAGTACGTATAAGGCACTATAACAATCAGCCGCCCTGCGAGCTCGACGACGATACGCTCGATATATTCCGCAAAGGAGGGTACCACATGGTCCAGGGGATGTTGGTCAAAGGAAATCTTACGTTAGATACATTCACCGAGGACGAAATACTTTCATACGTTTTCCGCAAACAAGGTCTGACGGATAATAAGTATAAGGATCCTAAAGAGGCTATCTCCAAGATGAAAGGAATTCGTTCCGACTTGGAACTCAGAGCAAGGGTAAAGGAATTTTCTTCGATAGAATGGCTTTACAGAAGAGGTGAGGTACTCGCAGGCAAGATGATACCGCCGTACCTTATGTACGCACTACCTGAAGATGCCGCAGTTTACCGACGGGCAAAGGAGATCAGATCGGATCGGGCAATGAGGATAATTTTGGAGATAATCAAAGAAAAAGAGCCCGTCCCTTTGAGAACCATATATCACCTATCTCACCTGGATAAAGATGAGACGAAGGCCGCTATAGACGAGCTGTACAATGGTTTCGTGATCACCAGAGACCCATCTAAGAGGTATATCCGCGTTCCACCGGCAGAGATGGTGAGTAAGGAGGCAAAGAGACTTGTGATTGAGTGGGCCTTCGAAAATTTCGGTATCTTCAGTGCTGAACGCCTGTCCGCCTATCTGGGGCCCGATTATCCTATGGGCGAGATCCGAGAGATACTGGGGGAGATGGTGGAAGAAGGGTATCTATCCAAGGGATTCCTAAAGGAAGAAGACGAAACGGTCCATTGGATACTTACCAAGGGTCTCGACGAGTTGGACGGGTTATCTTTCCAAGGGGAGGTAATTATCCCAACGAAGGACCGTCTTAACCTTTACCTCAGGAGTGAGATAACTGAAAGATTCGAAATGGGAACGTGTAATGTTGTTTTTTCAGGAACCGAGATGGTCGCGGGCTTCAATGCGACCCGTAGAGATAATGTTCTTCGGATAAAGGAATACGAAGGTCCCAATAAGTACAGGTTGACCGTCAAGGACTGGGCCTATAAGAACAAAATGGGAGTCAAGGAAAAGGAAACCAAAAAGAGAACATCGGATTACGAAGTACGTAAATGGTATGAACGCACAAGAGGGATATAAAAAAAGGGGAAGGGGTTTACAACTGCTCGCGATTCTTTACAGATGCGGACTCGTGTACTTTGATGTTCTTGCCTCGGACGGTGTCTATCTTACATCCGGGACCTATCTTGACGTTTTTACCTTCGACCAAGTCCGCCTTTGTGCCTTCAAGATATATGTCGTCGCCTTTGATACTACCGGCAGTGAGTTTTCCCTTCTTGATGAAAGATAGAAAACCTCCGCCTCCACCGGGTTCCACAAGTATATCGCCGCCTTGGATGTGTCCTACACGACTATCGGCACCGGGCTTCAAGATTATCTCCGAGCCCTTCAGTGTTCCTTCTATGGCGAAGGCACCGCTTGCCCTGAATGTACGTGCACTTATGTTTTGTTCCGCCTTGAAGGCACCGGATGTATGCATCTCTTCCACTACTATGTTACTCTCGAATTTTGTGGCACCGCTGCTTTCTATCCTGTCCGCTTTCACGGGTCCTTCGAACTTCGAGGCCCCTGAAAGGTCCATGAAGACAGCCTTGCTCTTCCCTTCTACTTTGATACTGCCGCCCGTGTTCAATTTCTTTACTACGAGGTCTCCTTCGACCTTTGTAGATCCCGAAATCTTCGCTTCGTCGGCGTAGAGGTGTCCTTCAACCTTTGATGCTCCGGACGACGAGAAGTACTCGCAGTCGCATTCCTTTATTTTCGATGCGCCGGTCAGGCGGACATTCTTCGTTCCTTTGGCTGTTTCTGTGGCTTCACCTTCGATTTCGTCCATATCGTCATCAACTTCGTCTTCCAATTCTTCTTCATCGAAGGCTTCTTTTGATTCGTGTCTTGATTTTATTTTGAGATACGTTTCTTCGGATATCTCACCGTTGGCGAGCCTTTCTTCCAACTTTTTTAGTATTTCTTCATCCATTTTGATCAACTCTTTGTTTTTATTAGCTAATAGAACCCCATAGTATATATACTTGCTTAAATATATATCTTGATAGCTTCAACTCTCACGTAGACAACTTCAACTTTAGAGTTGAAAAGTTTATGTATCTCTTGTATCTTTACCCTGTTATGAAGGATTTTACGGAAGACCTGTTGAGGTTGTTCTCGTCAAGAACACGCTGCCGTATCCTAGAGTTGTTAGGTAAAGGATACGATCATCCTGAGGACCTGGCAAAGAAATTGGAGCTTACCAGGCAGGGGATAGATAAACATCTTCTCGAACTTCATGACTGGGGGTTGTTGGAAAGGAACGCCATATTTCCACCGGATGGTCGTCCTAAGATCGTTTACGAGCTGACCAAGGAATGTCGTCAGCTCCTGGAGACCCTGGATAGAGTGGGTATGAGTTACATGGAATCCATGATAGACCGTGCGGAGACCGAGATAGAACATCTCGATTCCAAGTTGGCCGATGGGGAATTGGATGAAGAGATCTACATGAAGAAGGTCAGGGAGATTAAAAAAAGGTGGAAATACCGCAAGTTAAAGAGCGAAAAAGATTAATACGTTGTTCCACTCGAAGGCGTGTTTATATCGCCACTGTGGCTTAGAGGCATAGCGATTCCTTGGTATGCAACGGGGTTTTCCTGCTTGCGCCCAAAAAGGAATAGGTCGTGGGTTCAAATCCCACCAGTGGCTTCCCACTTATTACACGTATAATAAGAATATTTTTGCGTTAAGAGTCTACACGAAAAAGGGCGAACAAAAATTTAGTATGTATTTCAGTGCAGCGTTTTCCTCTCCTTTCAAATTATCATTATCAAGCATATCTTCAATTTTTTTCTTGATGTAAATACGATTGTCTTCGTCAGAGATATATTCTCGTATTATGGTCACCCATATACCACGCATGTCTTCGTACAAAGTATTCCAACCATCGATATATGTATCTTTAATGGTTTTGTTTACATACTCACTGTCATCACGTAAATACCACTTGATGAGGTCGTCTAGCCACGCTTCTTGAAGACGTTCATTGGATAGGTATGCTTCGAAGATACCTCTGACAATATCCTCAGCTATAACTTTTAATTCCCTCAGGTCATCGATATCTTTGATAATGGTAATGTCGGGCATATCCACTCTAAGTTCAACCTGATGTATGTACTCATATTCATCCCATTTTAACATATTACTAGCGACAGTTATTGCATTCCATATATCATCCAAATTATCGTTTACAAACCTTCTCGTTTCTTGGTCAGAGTGTATTGCGATTTTTTCCCATAAGGTGAGATACATCTGCATATGGTAATAGTTCGCCCACGTAAGGTCAAGGGGACTGTTGATAGTTTTAACATGATCATAGAGATAGTTCATAAGCCCGTCATTTTCAACGGCTGTAAGATAAGTGTGTGGATGGAATTCGGATTCGATGCATTCTTGTAGTGCCTTGAGATAAATATTGGTCTTATCCATATCGGGTTACTATGTCATGTCAGATCTGTGGTGCAAAGTCTGGATATTACCCTTTGTGCAAAGATTGTTTCAAACTGAGAGATAAAGGCGAGGTTACTAAATGCGGTCATTGTGGTATCTGGAAGAAAGACGCAAAGCCTCTTTGTTATGAATGCTGGCTCAAAGAACAGGACAAAAAGAAAAAGAGTAGCACCTATAAGAAATCTAAATCTGAAGCCGAGGAAGACGATTTTCGTAAAAAATTTCCATCTCAATGCTATTTGTTCCACCAGCTTCAATTCTAGCAGCTTCCGTATAATACACACCTATTCTTATTTCGACTTCCTCCCATGGATCAGGATCGAAAGTAAGATCATTGGTAAGCAATCCAGCTTCGTATTCCTCCTCCTCATCAGAGACCAACGGTTCCGCATAGTGCCCTTCATTGATATTGTAAACATCAACTTCGTATACAAAATGCATATCGGTATTTGAATCATGTTTTATGATGAACCTCTGAGAGTTCTCCGGTATCACTACACGTCCATAGATATTACCGTTACCAAAGGTTAGAGAAGTGTATCCTAACTCGAATTCATCGACATCTCCGAATATGCTTGTTATATTGTTTATATGTTCTGTCCTTGTGTGGATGTTCGTAGTGAATGTGGTATCATCGAAGAGGTTAAGTCTTATTGTGGTGTTCTCAGGGATGTTTTCAGATGT
>JAFDTZ010000079.1 GCA_019594305.1 Thermoplasmata archaeon | reverse complement strand
ACTTCAAAGATGTTTGATATCGGGCAGGGGATGGAAGTCCATCACTTTGCCACTAGATATGTTTCTGACCGAACCTTCCTCTAAATCTATTTTCAATAGATCACCTTCTTTTATCTCGTAAGCAGCACTGTTTACCTCTAAAGGGTATATTCCATTGTTTATACAGTTCCTGTAAAAGTATCGAGAAAAACTGTGGGCTATTATGTATCTTATACCAATGTGTTTAATCGCTTTAACTGCACTTTCTCGACCGGAGCCCATTCCAAAATATCTGCCGGCTACCAATATATCTCCGGGCTTTACGGTGGTATAAAAATTTTCGTTTAAACCGGCCATCAATCCCCTTTTAAGTATATCAGGATCTGTAGAGTAGTAACGACCGGGGTGTATCTCGTCTGTTGTAACATCGTCACCGAAAACCCTTGCTCTTCCCTTCATTCCATCACCTCAGGCACCGTTAGAACACCTTTAACTGCAGATAAAGCGCATATCTCGGCATTTGCGATATAAACATCACCGGCACCCATACGCCCTCTGTAATTGCGGTTAAAAGTGGATAGGCAGACTTCTCCTTCAGCGATCAGACCTTTGTCTATACCGGCACATGGTCCGCATCCCGGGTTCAACAGAACCGCACCTGCGGAAAGCATTTTACCGATGACCCCTTCTTTAACTGCCTCTTCGAGTATCCTCTGGGATGAAGGTATAACAAGCATTCTGACTTCAGGGTGTATCTTGTTGTTTGAAATAACATCGGCCGCTTTTTTTAAATCACCATAACGTCCGTTGGCACAGGAACCCAATACGACCTGGTCTATCTTAGTGCCCTCTAAGTCCTTTGCTTTATTTACCTTGTATGGCTTGTGTGGTACAGCCAAGAGTGGCTCATTAGGTTCCAGCTCAACCACTCGTCGGCAGTGTGAATCATCCGTAGTGAATTCATTTTTTTCGTAAATATCATACATGGAAAGATATTCATTCGTCACTTTATCGGTAGGAAATACTGCAGCTTTAGCCCCGGTCTCTGCCGCCATGTTGCATATGGTAAATCTGGTCTCTATATTAGTACCCACATGGTCTGTAAATTCCAGGGATAGATAATTACAGGTATATTTTACCTGGCGAAGCAGCTCTAGAGCGAGATCGGTACCGGTAGCGTCTTTTCTTATGTTTACCTTTATAGTTTCAGGAACCTTAAACCAAGTACTACCCGTTTCAAGCACATCTGCCGTATCGGAGGAGCCGAGTCCGACACCATATGCACCAAGGGCGCCATAGGTGGTGGAGTGACTGTCCATACCCACCACCAATTCACCCGGTCTTACTCTACCTTCCACCATTATCTGGTGACAGATTCCTTTGAACTCTACGTAATCCGATATACCTTTTGTTCTTACAAATTCACGTAGTCTTTTCACATATCTTGCACGTTCTAATGTACTCGGGGGGCAAAAATGGTCGGCGACGGCAGTGATTCGGTTTTTATCGTAAAGTTCTGACTTTTCCAACCTGTCGAAAACCAAGGGCATGTTCCCGTCGTGTATCATTACACGCTGGGCTTCACAGTGTACGAATTCCCCTGTTTTAGCACCGAATATGCGTTCAGCGAAGGTGCCCATCTTTGACCTCCTCTACGATCTCCCAAAACCGTTCTTCAGGCAGACCGAGTA
This sequence comes from Thermoplasmata archaeon, assembly GCA_019594305.1. Classification (GTDB taxonomy): domain Archaea; phylum Thermoplasmatota; class Thermoplasmata; order Halarchaeoplasmatales; family Halarchaeoplasmataceae; genus Haladaptatiplasma. The sequence continues at coordinate 8,613 of JAFDTZ010000079.1, read as the reverse complement.
CGGTTTTCTCGTATCGGTCCCTTTGAAGCAGGAATTTTGATATCTTTTCATCTCGCTTTTGTTTTATCTCTTCTTCTATGGTATCAAGTACTACGGATATCTGTTCATCCGTTAGGTCAATATCTTTGGTAACCAACAAATTATTCACGTTGCTGGGACCGGAATGTTTACCTAGCACGAATTCACGTTCTCGCCCCACCTCTTCGGGAAGAATAGGTTCGTATGAACCGGTATGTGCGAGTACGCCTGAAACGTGTACCTCACTCTCGTGCCTGTATGCGTTGAATCCGCATATGGGTTTTTGAGGTGAGATGTAGACACCTGAACGTTCTTCCACAAGCTTACAGAGACCGTAGAGTTTGGAAGTATCGATCCCCGAGGGAACACGGAGTAATTTTTCAACAGCCATAATCACCTCCTCCATAGCCGGATTACCGGAACTATCCCCCAATGAATTAACGGTGAGTGTGGGGTATTCCACACCGGCCTGTACTGCGGATATCGTATTTGCAACCGCAAGGCCAAAATCATTGTGGCAGTGGACACCCCAGGGCCCTTTACCGACGTGCCGGATCAAATGGTTAGTGAACCTGTACATAGCCTCGGGAGTTATGGAACTGACAGTATCGCATATTATCAGCCTCCTAGCTCCCCTTTCCTTGATACCTTTTAAAAGCTTGATAACGAAATCAACATCCGAGCGCGTTGTATCCTCGCTTATGAAGTCGAAATTCACACCCCTTTCATGGGCATATTCAGATGCTGCAAAAACGGATTCAATGCATTCGTCCTCTGTCATGCCGTGTTTGTAATGAAGGTGGAATTTGCTTGTAGTTGAGAACATGTAAATATCATTGGCACCCAATTTTATTGCGGTATCTATGTCATCTTTGAGACTTCTAACCGTCACTCCGATTTCCGCCTTCAACCCCATATCCAAGAGGATCTTTATCGCTTCACGTTCGCCCTTGGACATCATGGGAAAGCCGGCATCGATGACCGCAACCCCTATGTCGTCCATAAATGTGGATATGTCGATCTTGTCCTGTATATCGAAGATCACACCCGGACTTTGCTCTCCACCTCTAAGCGTTTCATCCCATATGTACACCCTTTTTGGTAGATGTTTTCCGGATAGGTATGTTGTGTTGTTATCGGCAACTAGATTTTCCATTAAAACACCATGAGGATATAAGATATAGTAATATAAGTTTCCCATCTTTCCGTCAAAAATGATATATACATATCCTACTATCTACTATTGAAGTGATAAACGATGTTAGATTTGGAAACGGTAAAAGCAAGGGTAAAAGATTATGACATGGATAATGTCAAGATCGGTGTAGTTGCCTCACATTCTGCATTGGATGTATGCGACGGAGCAGTAGACGAAGGTTTTCCTACCCTAGCAGTCTGTCAAAAAGGTAGAGAGAAAACTTACGATATCTACTTTAAAAGTATCTTCGATAATAAAGGTAAAAGAATCCGCGGAGTGGTTGACGAGACCTGGGTCCTGGATAAATTTTCTGAGGTCCTGGAAGAGAAATACCAAAAGAAATTACGCGAAGAGAATGTATTGTTCATACCCAATCGCTCGTTCACTTCATATGTTGATCTGGATAAGATAGAGGATGAGTTCGTAGTACCCATGGTAGGTAGCAGAAATCTTCTACGTTCTGAAGAGAGGGAGGAGGAAAAAGATTATTACTGGCTCCTTGAAAAAGCGGGACTGCCCTTCCCGAAAAAGATTAATAAACCCGAAGAAATAGACCGTTTGGTCATTGTTAAATTGAAACACAAAGAGAAAAGGCTTGAGAGAGGGTTCTTTTCAGCCGCATCATATGATGAGTACAGAGAAAAGGCTGAAAACCTCATAGAACATGACGTAATTACAAAAGAGGATTTGAAGAATGCCCGGATCGAAGAGTATATCATAGGTCCGGTATTCAATTTCGACTTCTTCTACAGCCCTCTGAATGAAAAGGGAACAAATATAGAACTCATAGGTATAGACTGGAGATTTGAAACAAGTCTCGACGGTCATGTAAGACTCCCGGCACCACAGCAGATGACTCTCAACGAAGAACAGATGGTACCGGAATACACGGTCACAGGACATAATAGTGCCACACTCAGGGAATCTCAGTTAGAAAAAGTCTTCAAACTGGCAGAGACGTTCGTGAAAGCCACAAAAAAGTATTACGATCCCGGTATCATAGGACCTTTCTGCCTGCAGACTTGTGTGGATAAAGACCTTAACTTTTACATATACGATGTCGCCCCAAGAACGGGAGGCGGGACAAACGTGCATATGAACGTGGGTCACCCCTACGGAAACACTCTCTGGGGCAAACGTATGTCTACCGGTAGAAGACTCGCTTTGGAAGTAAGACGTGGTATAGAAATGGACAGGATTGAGGAGATAGTAACATGAAACCGTTAAGAAATTTTCAGGAGGACGAATAAATGGGATTTATGGATTCTTTGGACAAATTACTAGACAAGGATAAAAGGACGATCAGTAAGGCCAATAAGTACATGGATAAGGCCGAAGAAATGCACCGTTCCGGGAATGTACAAAGCGGAAAGGAGTTATGTGACAAAACGTGGAGTCACCTTCAAAATAAAGAAAGTTCCTTTGAAGATGTGGAAACTCTATCTGAGTTATACGACAAATTAGGTTGGTTGTACTATCATCTCGGATTTATAAACGAGGGACTACTTATAGAGGACAAAACATTGAGTCTTAATCCGAACAATGTAACTGCTTTAAACCATAAAGCATTGATGTTGGCCGAGAAAAATAATGAGATCTCAGCTTTGAAGATATTGAATAAAGCTCTCCAAATAAACAAGTACGATATATACACTCTGACCAACCGTGGGGACGTGTTCAATAAGATGGGAAGAACAAAAGAAGCCATTCGAAGTTACGAGGACGCAATTAAGTTAGCTCCGGAAAATGTATTTCTCTACGATAAGATATTGAAGATTAATCCGTGGGATGCTAAAGTATTAGCTCAGAAAGGATGGGCATTGAGATTGGGAGGCAATTACGAAGATGCTATCGAAAATTTCAACAAGTCATTGGAGATAGATACGAAACAGGAAAAGGTATGGTTATACAAGGGAATCACACTCAGAGATATGGAAAAGAACAACGACGCCGTTGTTTGCTTTGATAACGGTATCGAAATAGATCCTGAAAACAAACATCTCTGGATCGAGAAAGGTGTAACCCTCTATAAATTAGGCCGGAAAGCCGAGACATTAAATGCATATTCGCAGGCACTATCGATCGACCCCGAGGACAAGGACATATGGAACCGTAAAGGAACGATACTGTATGAACTTGAGAGATACAGAGAGGCGGTAACCGCCTTTGATAAAGGTCTAGCTATAGATCCAAACGATATCAAAATACTATCAAACAAGAAAGAGGCATTGAAACCCCTCGGTAAATATGACGAGATAATAAGGGTAGCCGATAAGATACTCGAGAAAAACCCTACCGATGCAGGTACACATTACGATAAAGGTATCGCATTACAAAAGCTAGGTGATTATGAAGGGGCGATAAAACAATTTGAAGAGTCACTTACATATAATCCTAGAGATACACAAGCGCTGAAACACGAAAAGGAGATATATAAAAACCTTGAAAAATGGACAGACGTTGTTAGAACTGCAGATCGGATGTTACAGATAGACCAGAACCTTTGGGATGCATGGTTTGACAGAGGACAGGCATGTTTAAAGTTGAATCAACCGGGACAGGCACTTGAAAGTTTTGATCAGGCAATAAATATAAAAGAAAGCGATATACCTACGTTAGAAGGCAAAAAAGAGGCACTTAAACGGTTGAATAGATACACCGAGGTGATTCCGGTAGCAGATAGGTTGATCTCGCTGGACGAGAACAACATCGAGGCCTATTTCGACCGTGCTAAAAGTTACGAAAGGAATAAAAATTTCGAAAGGGCGATTGATGATTTCAAAAAAGGGTTAGCGCTAGATCCGGAGAGATCTAATAACTGGAACGAAAAGGGAATGTGCGAGTACAAAATGCAGAGATATGAAGATGCAATGCAAAGTTTCGAAAAGGCTATCGGTATAAATTCAGATGATAAAAGATACTGGAATAACCTAGCCCACTGCAAAAGTAAAATGAATAGGCATGAAGAGGCTATAAATGCTTACGATAAAGCCTTAAAACTGGATCCGAAGGACTCGAAGATATGGTACGGTATGGGTTTGGCACAGGAAGGTCTTCATAGATATGAGGAGGCCTTGATATCATACGACAAATCCCTGGAATTGGACCCTGAAAATGCCAAGATATGGTACAGTAAAGGTATAGCTCTCGGATGGTTGGATAGATATGAAGAAGCGGTGGAAGCCTTCACAAATTCTCTGAAACTAGATCCCTCGTATAGGTTCGCGTATATACGTAAAGGAATAGCTCTGGCGGAACTTGAAAGGCACGACGAAGCGGTAAAGGCATATGATCGGGCACTTTCAATGGAACACCGAGATCTCAAGCTTCTGGAGAAAAAAAAGTACTCTCTTAAACAGTTGACCAGGTGGAGTGATATTCTAGGTACATGCAACGAGATACTGGATATAGATAGAAACAACATCGCTGCTTGGAGAGACAAGGGAGAATCACTGCGTAAATTAGGTGAATTCGAAGCTGCTTTAAGATGTTACAAGGAAGCTATTGAAATAGAAGAAAACTTGGAAGATCTGATCCATGCAAAGGAGATTCTCAAGACACTGCACAGGCCAAAACAGGTCTTAAAATTCTGCGACCGTATAATAAATTTGGACCCAAATAATCTTGCCGCTTGGCAAGACAAGGCACTCGGTTTGAAGTTCATACACAAGAAAGAGGAAAGCATACCTGTATTTGATCGCGCTTTGGAATTGGATCCCGCCTCTAAAAAGATGTGGATGAATCGGGGTATGGTCTTGGAACATCTGGAGCAATATGAGAATGCTATAAGGTCTTACAACGAAGTTTTAGGTCTCGATGAGGAAGACCGCAATGCTATAAAACGAAAAGCTGAATGCCTATCAAAGATGGAAAGATGGGAGGAAGCCGCAGAATGGTATCAGAATGCTTTGGACTTCACACCCGAAGACACATACCTTCTCAACAAGAAGGGAAGATGTTTGATAGGGCTTTCCAAGTACGAAGAGGCGGAAGAGGTCTTCGAAGAATCTCTTAATATAAATGACCAGGACGGACAAACATGGAAGTACAAAGGGCTTTTAGCGGAGAAATTAGAAAAATACGAGGAGGCTATCAGCTCTCTTGATACGGCAATGAAATTAGGCGTAGACGATAAGAATATTTGGATCACCATGGCCGAATGTTATGATTATCTTGGTAGAAAAGCTGACGCCGTCTCCGCCTACGAAAAGGCTATCTTCAAAGATCCGGAAGATGGCAACTTATTGTTCAAAAAGGGAGAGCTTCTGGTAGAGATGGGAAACAATGAAAAAGCAGTTGAGAGCTTTGATGAAGCTACCTCGGTAAACAAAGATTATCAAGAGGCATGGTATGAAAGGGGCAGGGCACTGGAGGAGCTTAAGCGTTACAGGGAAGCCATGGAATCATACGATAGAGCTATTGGACTGAAAAACGAAGACAAGTACGCATGGAACAGTAAAGGCAGGGTTTTACTGGAAATGGCAAATTCCGAAAAGGCTATAAGAGCCTTCAAAAAGGCGCTGGAGATAGACAAGGAATTCGATGCCGCTAAAGAAGGGTTGGAAATAGCCAACGAAAAGGAGAAAAAACGTAAACTCGAAGAATACGGCCGAAGCGTATTAAAATTTGAATATACGAGAAACAGGATGATATCCAAGGAAGAGGCATTCAAAAAGTGTGAAATACCCTATAATTACATAGACAAAGTTTTCAATTACCTCTCCATGAGGGAAGCACTGGATTTCAATACTCTTCCACAGAATGAAAAAGATAAACTTGAAGGTGCATCACGGACTGTAATCTCAAAAATAGCCACAACTTCCAGAGACAATCTTATTAAAAACGGAGTAAGACTTTGCGATATCGTAGCTACCTATCCGGATAAGAGCATAGAAGAATCCAAACGGGTGCTGGAATACATCCGTGAGGTCAGTGAAATGGAAGTTCCTGAAGAGCAGATTGATGAAAAGACCGAAAGATTACTCAGGAAGAGAGTACTCGACCTTCCCCCGGACAAGCGCAATTTCCTCAATCTTGTTATCGATCTCAACATAGGAATATATCAAGCGAAAAAAGTCATGGTAGCACTGAAAAAATTCCAAGGTGAAGATTATAAACCGCCTAAGACAGAGATAACTTCTCTGGTACAGGAACATAGTGTTAGAGGAAACAATAAAGAAGAAAAACCTCCCAAAAAAGAAACCACAGATAAGGATGAAGAAAAATCCCAAGAGCAGGATGAGGTCGATGAAGAGGAAGTTCCGACTGAAGAAAACTGCTATTTCTGTAGTATAAGTACCGAATACAAGCACGATTGCGGCGAACTACCTCTATGCCAAGAATGCAAATCAAAGCATAGGGATGATATATGCCCCGAATGCGGAGAGGCAATCTATACCGTAAAGAAGAAGGTCGATGATGAGATGAGGCTGTAGGGTCAGAAGAAGCCTAACTTATCTTTCTTTATCTCAACCCTCTTGCTTTCAAGGTAGCTGTAAACCGTGCTGTGTTCAGATCCATCTAGTATCATCTGTACGGCCTTCCTGCCAACCCTTATCTCCGTGGGTGGCCCCACCAGTGCGACCGTGTGGCCGTATACGCTCACATGACACTCGCTAAGTTCCTCGATTAGCTGTCTTGTCCGACCTTCTCGACCTATAACCCTGCCCTTCATCCTCTTTATGGCTTTATGGCTTCGGCCCACATATTTCTTTATATCTATCAATTCAAAATAAACGTCATCCTTCAGTATATCGAGTGCCTTCTCCGGACTGAAGCCTCTACCTACGGCTTTAACTACATCCTGGACCTTTAATTTCATTAGCGGATCTTCAATCTCTTCGGTTTCTATATCTATCTCACCTGTGTTGGAATCTATATCCAATTTGCAGTCGGTCTTTTCCTCTATCTGTTTTTTCGAGGAGCCTTTATCACCTATCAATACTCCTATCCTATCCTTCGGTATTCTAATCTTTGGCATCATCAAGCACCTCTTCAAAACGTATTTTATCTATTATTGATTCTCTGGAAGCTTCAATACCTTTAGAGGAAAAATATCTTACAATATTGTCAACATCACGGTAGAAAAGGTCCTGAGCTAGTGGGTGGGTTAGGGGGACTGCCTGGGATACATCTATCAGGTAAGGATGGTCGTCCATCACCAATATATTGTACTCGCTGAGATCACCGTGTACCAATTTAACTTCGCGTATGAGTTTACGTAGGTCTTCAACCACATCTTTGTATATTGCATTTACGTAATTATCACTCATATTCAAAAATTTGAGCATGGGTGCCGGACTATCATTCTCCTCCAGGCATTTCATCACTAGTACATTCTTGTTGAATGTTATCGGCTCCGGTACCCTTACACCTCCGTCGTGCATCTTTTTTAAATTAGAAAATTCTTTTTTAGTCCATGTGAAGATCATCTTCCTACCTCTTCCCACTTTTTTGAAGCGATAATCGCCTTCGATGTACTGTCTGTAATCCTTGAAAACGGCTGTATTTATCCGCATTATCTTTATCGCTAGAGATTCACCATCCTTTGTAACTCCTCTGAATACCTTCGCCTCCTTACCCGTAGAGATGGGATAGTCTATATAATCGAACACGTCTTGTGTCATCAGCTTGTAGAGTGCTTTGATTGTACTTTCATCGAAGACCTCGTTCACCGTCTTTCTACCTGGTATCTGTATCTTCTCGTTGAGATCTGAATACTCTTGTCTTGAGCTCATCTGCAAGGTTACGAGGTATGGGCGTGGTTAAAAATATTTCCGATGAACCGACTTCGAATTATAAATGGTGAGGTGGTGTGTTCATCCTTCCTCTGTGAGCAATGCTTCGTCTGTTAACTGCTCTTCGGTTAGCTGTTCCTCCTCTTCCTGCATCATCTCATCTTTTTCACCACTCGATCGCTTTCTAAGAAAAACGGATATGATGATGACTATTATCACGATCACAAGTAATAATAGCCACCAGATATTCCATACAGAGCTATCCTCTATCGCGAATCTGGTGCTGTCAACATCGACGTTGCCGGCATCGTCGAACACTCTAACGGAGACGATGTGATCACCGGGTTCGGTGACGGTGAATGTATGGGTCGTAGCCGTGCCGACGTTCATCCAGTTGCCGTCGTTCAGGCGAATCTCGTAGTGTGATACTGGGTACGTACCTTCCTCGCTACGCCATTCTACCGTGACATAGCCGGAGTCGAATACTCTATCGTATTCTGGCGAGATTATCTCGATGCTCGGATACGATATTTCATGGAAGTGTGCTGTGATGTTTTTGTCGCTGTCCATCACGATGGTGATATTTTCATTTGTTTCCTGACTCTCAGGCACATCGCCGCTCCAGTGGCTGAAGTACCAGCCTTCGTCTGGTGTGGCTGT
>JAFDTZ010000154.1 GCA_019594305.1 Thermoplasmata archaeon | reverse complement strand
CGTTTTGTTGATAATCTACGACAAACAGGCATTGCCATACAAGAACAGGCATTGTACTCGTAGGAAGCACCGTCACTTGGGGCGGTGTAGTTCACTGATCATCATGATCTCCACAGTATTTCTTCAACCGATTCAAGGACAAAACGATACCGGCTGGACCCGTTCTGAATTCAAAGAGATACATGGTAATTTTTCACCGGTGGTTGATGATGAAGGCTCCGTGTACGTAGGTACCAAAGACGGATACATCTATTCTTTTGATAGATACGGAGAACTACGTTGGAAAAACCACTACGAGCTAGAAGATGAAGATATCACCTTCGTCGGTGGAACTCTAGGTGAAGACGGTTATCTGTATTTTACAGGGATAAGAGGTGTTATCAAACTAGATGTACATGGAGAAGAGCAGTGGAAACAATCGGTTAGAAGGAGTGGAAGTTATTACGAAACTGGATTGAGAGATCCTTTGAAGCATTCGCCGGTAGTTACATCAAACGGTGATGTTTTTGTTACAACCTACGCCATATGGAAGGTGAACGAAGATGGAAAACATCGATTCGGACAATTGGACGGAGAAAATAATCCTTTAGCAGTCGACAATGATGGTTATGTGTATGTAGTTTCACCGGAACACGGCATATACGCATTTGATCCCGATGGTTCGATCATATGGGGCACCAGGATCAACAATATCGAGTATCAACCTGTCATTAGAGATGATGGAATCATCCATGTAACTGCAGATAAAGTTCTTTACGCTATCGATTCCACAGACGGAGATATCATATGGGATACGAAACTTAGATCAAATACAAATAGACAACCACTGATACATAACGGGGAGATAATAGTTGCAGATATGGGTAAGAATGTTTATCGGATCGAAGCCATCAGTGGAACTATATTGGATTCCTTCTCCACAACGGAATATATATGGAGTTGGAGTTTAGGAAAAAATAATACGATATACTGGTCCTCTACAAATACTGTGACTGCAGTGGATATGGAAGGAAATGTTAAATGGGATTATGATATACGCGGACACTTAAATTGGTGGACGGGTAATTTGATAGACCACTATTACATAACAGGTGAACCCGTTGAGTTCGAAAACAGAGTATATGTACTGACAAATAGTTTAGATCTATATGCCATGGAAGGCGATCCGGAGATTGACCACGAATTTCAGGCCATAATCTTCAGTGTTGCCATAGCTGCAGTGTTTATAGGTACAATCATATCATTGGGCAAACTTTGGGAGAGAAATGAAGTTACTAGGCGCAGATGTATATACTCGTTTTTCTTTACGATAAGCGGCCTCTTCACATCGTTGTATTTTTATATTTTCGTGATCGGCTTTCTTAAACCCAGCATATTTCTCTTTTTGATTTTATCCTATTTTATGGCAGTCCATATTTTTCTGATCCGTGACCTCGTTGGGAAAAAGTCCTCAAAGATGTATGCAAATAATCAGTTAACATCCGTTTTATGGGGTATAATAATGATACCAATAATAATATGTATATTTATGAGGACCGGTCACATTTTATTATTTTCATCCGTAGCTTCTTTTTTCACGGCTGCGGTAATGTACGTAGATATAAATTTGAGATATGATGAAGAGAATGGTGGAGAACGTAAAAAAACAGTTGAAGATTTTAGAGGGGAGGCCGTATTGAAATACGGTTTTGCTCATCAAAGATTAAGAAGACAACATTAAGTGAAATCGGAATTTTCCGCGAAAGTTTTATAGACCCCTTCAATATGCCGTCTTAAAGCTCGATATAAAATGCAAGAGTGAGACCATGAAAATCATAAAAAAAGATGATTTGGACTCCTTTGTGGATTACCTGATCGGAAGCGACCCACGGGAAGTAGTGGGTGTAAAAGAGAGGGGCAGTAAGTATGCGTTCGACAAACTAAAATCCTCCAAAGAACTTAGGTTGGATTACGATGTCACCATACTGCCGCCAAAGAAATACCTCCTTCCTCAGCGTGAAACACTACTGAAGTTCAAATCAAACGATAAGATAAAAACTGAACCTGTAAATGAAGTGAACGGGAGAATCATCGTCGGTGTTCACCCCTACGATCTTATAGCCATAGAACAGATGGACAGGATTTTCAGCGAAGAGCCGGAAGATCCGAACTATCTGAAGAAGCGCGAAGCAACTGTATTGATAGGTGTTAATATGAAGAACACTTCGGAAAGATGCTTCGCAGGTAGTATGAAAACCGCTTTCACCCAAGATGGCTATGACCTGATGCTTACGGATCTAGGTGGTAAATATGCCGTTGAGATAGGAACAGAAAAGGGTAAGGAACTTCTTAAGAAAAGTGGTGTCGCTTTGGCGGATGCCGGTGAAGAAGACAAAAAGATGATCGAGGAGAAGAAAAGATCGTTGACCTTTGAATCAAAAATCAACTTCGAACCGAGTGATCTTCCAGAGCTAATGAAATCAAATTATGACAACGATAAGTTCTGGGAAGAGAATGCAGATAACTGTTATTCATGCGGTACTTGTAACTTGGTTTGTCCAACCTGTTACTGCTTCGATGTAAAGGATTTAATGGAAGTTACTTTGAAGGAAGGAAGCAGGATACGACAGTGGGACGGTTGTTTACTGGAACACTTCGCAGAAGTTGCAGGAGGAGAAAACTTCAGAGAAGAACGTGCTCAACGTTACAGACACAGATACATGAGAAAGGGTCTATACCTGCATAACAGATTCGAAGATATCGCATGCGTGGGATGTGGCAGATGTTCGTCCCAATGTGTACCGGATATAGCGGATCCCGCAGAAATTTTCAATAAACTAAAGGAGGGAAAAATATGAACAAAACACCATATCTACCGGAAGATGCGACGATCTTGAAAATTACGCCAATGACAGAGAGAGAAACTCTCTTCGAGATCGAATTGGAAAACGGCAACACCCTTGGTCACCAGCCGGGACAGTTCGTAGAAGTTAGTGTACCCGGAGTAGGCGAAGCACCTATTTCCATATCGTCGTCCCCCACTAAGGATGGTAATTCATTCGAATTGTGCGTTCGTGCCGTTGGAAATGTTACAAATATACTTCACGGACTAAAAGAAGGAGACAATATAGGAATTCGAGGACCCTACGGTACCGGATTCCCTGTAGACGAACTAAAGGGTAAAGATGTTCTCTTTATCGCCGGTGGACTCGGTATCGCCCCGTTACGATCGTTCATCAACTATGCTTTGGATAAACGGGATGAATTCGCCAACGTAAAGATACTCTACGGCTGCAGAGAGCCCTGTGAGCTTCTCTACGAAGAAGAAATTGACGGATGGAAAGAAAGGGACGATATAGAATATCTGGAAACCGTAGATCGATGTCCGGAAGGAGTATGCTGGGAAGGTAACATCGGTGTGATAACCACGCTCATCCCGGGTATAGATATTGACCTGGAAAACACATATGCAGTTATTTGCGGACCCCCTATTATGTACAAGTTCGTATTGATGGAATTGGACAAGAAGAACATACCGGACGAGCGCATCATACTCTCTTTGGAGAGGCACATGAAGTGCGGGCTCGGTAAATGCGGACACTGCCAGATCAACGGTAGTAACGCTGAATATTATGTATGCCAGGATGGGCCGGTATTCAACTATGCAGATATCAAAGGCTTCGAGGAGGCATTATAATGAAACAAAAGATCAAACCGAAGGTAGCATTCTTCGACTTGGCCGGTTGCGAAGGAGATCAGCTACAGATAGCTAATCTGGAAGAAAAGATCCTTGACTTGCTTAATTTAGTAGAAGTAGTAAGCTTCCGTGAAGTTATGAAAGAACATTCGGATGATTACGACATAGCCTTCATCGAAGGTTCAGCGACCAATGATCACGCCGAAGAAAGATTGAAGGAGATACGTAAAAACGCCGATATCGTGGTTGCCATAGGCGCCTGCGCTACCATCGGTGGAGTAAACTCCATACGAAATAAGCAAAACCACGAAGAAGTAGGCGAACGCGTTTACGGAGATAACGCAGAACTTTCTGAACTTTACATAAGCTGGGAAAAGGCAAAACCCGTGGATGCAGTCATCAAGGTGGATTACAAGATACACGGCTGTCCCATAGACAGGGACGAATTCTTACATGTTGTGGAATCGCTGGTCGTCGGCAGAGTACCGAACATACCCGATTATCCTGTCTGTGTCGAATGTAAGCTCAACGAGAACGTCTGCGCCTTCGAACGGGAAGAATTCTGCGTAGGTCCGGTTACCAGAGCAGGATGCGATGCTTGCTGCGTTAACGAAGGAACCAGATGCTGGGGATGCCGTGGATTAATAGACAACCCCAACGAAGAAGCACACATGGAAGTTCTCGAAGAGTATGGTCTG
>JAFDTZ010000064.1 GCA_019594305.1 Thermoplasmata archaeon | reverse complement strand
GCCGTCCCAGATGAGTTCCTTTTCAGCTCGAGGTGCAACCGGATACGCAGAGGAGAAAGCGGTGCTCGTACTCATCTCTTGCGGTGGTGAAGAACGTTCGAAATAGGTTCCGCTAGCTTCAAGTTTTAGGTAGTGTATTCCTCCTTCCGATGGTTTCCAGTGAAACGGACGTTTCTCATCCGTACCACTTCTCAGATTGCCATAATTTACGGTTCTAACAAACTCTTCCGAACCGTCCGGTCCTACGGCGAATATATCCACTGTGGTCCTTTTACTGTCTCCATCACCCCTGTTTTCAATCGTTAACCACATCTTATTATTTTCATTAAGATATACGATCGGTTCTTCAGCTCGTACTCCCAGTATGACCAACTCCGGTTCCCCTTCATCTCTTCCACCTCCTCTGCTGGCTGCAGAGAACTCAAACATCGTCATCCCAGCGACCAGCATAAAGGCTATGGAAAGAACGATTATCTTCCAAGTTGCTGTTAGTTTCATATTTCTTCCTCCGTTTTTTCGTCTAAGGAATGTAACAACATAGACACCATATAAAAATTTTCGAAAACATTTATAAGCTCTATTTGTAAATACCTCGAATCTTGTCCAAAAGAATAATGATCGTAGGGACCGCGATAACGAGGAATATTACATCGGGGAACTCGGATATTGGGTCGTCGAAGTCGGGGCTGCGCTTGTAGTAGACCTCGTAGTTCCCGTCTCGCATATCGTGCCATACGACGTGCTTCATGTTATCGACAAGAACGATACTGGGGCGCCAGGAGTCGTTTGCAGCATCAGTAAGCCTCAAATCGTCGTTCCAGGTGATTCCACCGTTTAATGACTCTTTGAAATATATCTCCGCATTCTCTCCATCGTCTATCCGATCAGCCCAAACTATATTGACTTCGTCACCTTGAACGGATATATCAGGATTTGAGATGACCGGACTTGGACCGGAAAGCACTTCCGCCGTACCCCACGTCGCGCCGTTGTCAGTCGAGCGGCGGTAGTAGAGGTAGTACTCCGGCCCGGGCCATACCTCCTCAACCCAAATAACGTGAACGTCGGAACCGTAGGCTGCGATCGCCTGGGCAAATTGATCGATCGGGCCTTCGGCGATCTTCCTTCCCACACCTGCATTTCCCTGCCCATCCTCCCAGTCTACACCATTATCGTACGATACCATGTAGTAAACATCGCTGGGGCCATCTGTATCGTCAGAATAAAGGATGTGAACGGTTTCTCCTTGTTGAACCACACCCTTAGCTGTTGTCCAACCAGAGAGGTTGGTCAATCTTCTACCATATTGACCACCCGCTCCGTCATCCCATGAGATGCCGCCATCCAAGGATCTTATATAATAGACTTCGTAACATGGATATATCCCCTCCCAATGGCGAGTATCTGTCCATATAACGTGTATATCATCTTCCACCACCGAGATACGTGGCCCTAAACTGCGGTTTCCATCATCCTCGCTCAACATCCTCTCTTCGTTCCAATTCAACCCGCCGTCGGTGGAATTACGATAATATATCTCCCTTGAAATCGCTTTCGTATCCTCCCAGACTACGTGGATATGGTCTCCACTCACACCTATAGAGGGTTTATGTCCCTCTAGGTCCGACGAAGATATCTGAGTAGGGGTGCCCCACGAGTATCCTCGGTCATTGGAATTCATGTAAAATATCTGATACTCCTCTCCGGGTGTTACGGTATGATGCCATGCGATGTGAATACTGTTTCCCTCCGAATCTATAACTACTCTATCGTCGTTCGTTGGATTGTCCGTCAATCGTATATCGTCTGTCCAGCCGGGAGGGGTTTCAGCAGCCGATATGAAGGCAACTGTGATCAATGACAAACAAAGGAGGAATAAGAGCCCGACCTTCACCGTTTGACGCATAATAGAAGTACAACAAAAGTTGTTTATTAAAGTTACTGAAGATGTTTAAGGATAGTGCCATCTGCTCCGTTTATGTTCACCAGCATTCTTCTTTAATGATATTTACACGCTTCAACGCCTTTCATGTAGACCTCGATCATCCCAACCATAAGATAGCACTTACAAATCCTCTTTGGGTGGTTCATCAATAACTTCATCCGATGCATCTTTAGCTGGTGATACCACGACTTGTTTTGAACCGTTATCCTCTACCTTCCGGTCTCTTTTACCGTATCTTACTCCGGATAAAAAAGATATCACTACTATCGTTATAAAAGATAATAGTATCAACCACTCGTAGTTCGATGTGAAAAAAGTTTCCCGTTCTACTTCGTCATCTTCTAACACCACTACTGTAGTAGAGCTAGATGTGACACCTTTGTAAGTGGCTGTTACGTCATAAGTCCCTATTACACTCTGATAGAAAACCCCGTTTGTAGCGCTTTTCCAGGAGAAATCGGTCACTGTTTCAGTGATCAAATTACCGTGTTCATCGTACGCAGTCGCCGTGAACACCAACTCTTCACCTGCAGTAACAGTCTGTTGTTCGGATGGAGATATGATCACCGAGGCTGCATGTCCTACCTCGATGGTAAGTGTAGCGGATTCAGTTAAGCCGTTATAATCGCCGGTCACGATCCATGTACCCGCCTTTTCCGATCTATAAACATTATCAGACCAACTTCCACCCGCATCTGTCCCTATCGACCAGTTTGTTAGGTTTGTAACATCGCCTATTTCATTGCCGAATCCGTCGTATGCGATAGCGTTATAGACCTCCATCTGTCCGGCAGTGATGGTTGACTCTGTTGGTGTTATGATTACATAGCTTGCTGATGCAGGTTCTACGGTCACAGTCGTTGATACAGAGGTTACACCTTCATAGGCCGCTGTCACCTGATATTCTCCAATCGTTACCTTGTTGAACACACCGTTCGTAGCATTTTGCCATGTAAAGTTGGTAACTGCGTCCGTGATCAAGTTACCGTATACATCCCTCGCCTCTGCCGAGAACGATAAGTCAACACCGGCAGTAGCACTTCGATGTGCGTCCGGATATATTGTTACCGTATGAACACTTGCAGGTTTAACAGTCAGTGTTGCCTCTTTGGTAATTCCCTCACACTCACCTATAACGGCCCACCTACCAGAGAATTCTGAAGTGTATATGTTTTCAGCCCATATACCCCCTGCATTTTCACAGATAGAGAAGACAGTTTCTTCTGTCATATCAAACTCGTTACCCCAATCATCGTATCCGATGACCGTATATACCTGCATGTTGCCCGCGATAATAGTTGAATCCATCGGTGAGATTAATATATCACTCACAGTTCCAGGTTTCACGTGGAAAGTATCGAAACCAGTGACTTCATCGATGGTCACTTCAACATCGTATCGATCAGCTACCGTCATCTCATCCCAGATGTACGTGGATTCTCCTTGGGAGAATGTCAACTCCGTCGTGATCGAACGGTTTATCTCTATTTGAACACGGTATACGCCCGATATCAGATTGCCGTGGACATCATATGCTTCAAGGATCGATATAACTGGAGAACTGCCTACGTGAATATCTTCCACAAAAACAGCAAAGTCTCCTACTAGATGTACCATCTCCGGATTCACCCATGGATACCTGTCTTGGTTGTCGGATCCGGGAATGTCGTACGGAACATCTCCGATACCGTCGCCTCTATCGTTTCCTACATAATCATCCCAGTAATTACCACCTTTGCCACCTTCAGCCGGGTTGCCGTGGTCCCAGTCGTTATCCCCTTCATCATAGGCCTGATCTCCGTTATCTATGAAACTATTGTGATAGATCAAGTTGTGATCGGCATCTTTGATAGAAACACCCCGTTCACCGTTATAAGAGATGTTATTATCGGTTATGATATTGTTATAAGAGGAATATAGGAAGACGCCATGGTGATTAGAGCTTACGATATTGTTCGAGATAGAACTGTTGTCTGATCGAGAGAGGGAAAAACCGTATCTACCGTTGTTTATCGCGTTGTTCACGGAGAGTTCATTGCCGTGAGAAAACACTAGAACGAGTCCGTCCCAGTCGTTGAAATTAATGGTATTGTCCACGACATAATTCTGGTGGGATCTGTAGAGAGAGATGCCGTATCGGTTGTTAGAATTTGCGATATTGTTTGTGATTATGTTATCGTCGGAGAAACCAAGTTGGACACCCGCAGTCCCTTTACCGACATTTTGGTCATCCACGATAACACCAGTACAGTTGGCAAGAATTACTTGACCCGCTCCTGCGGGTACGGTACCACCTGTTCGGTCCTTCCGATAATAAACCGGTTTCCCGTTAATAGTATTGGAGGGATCCATAATGTGTGTGTTCCAATACGATAAATCATTCCCAAAGATCAAGATACCATTATTGATAAGGATGTTGTCTGTGAGCGTGTTTTTCGTTGTGTCATATAGGCGTATGCCATCAAGATTATATGATACATAGTTGCTAGCGATAAGGTTTTTCTTGCTGCCCCAGGAAAGATATATCCCCGCATGGTTGTCCGACATAGTGTTATTTACGATGACGTTGTTATCGCTGTAATAGTAGACTAAAATGCCGTAGGAATTATCAGACAAAGAATTGTGTGAGATGGTGTTGTTACTTGATATTCCAAGATAGATACCACTGCTACCTGAGTTTAAGTTTGCCGTATTGTTCTGAAGTGTGTTGTTATTTGAACCCCAAAGAAAAATACCGGACCTGTCGTTGTTCGATGCTGTGTTGTTAACCACCATTCCGTTTTGAACATTGTATAGGTTTATTCCGGAATTAACGAAATAGTCGGAGCTAACACCACTTGCGCTGTGCAAGTAATTCTCTCTAAGTAAAAAGTACACCGTAGTGTTGCCGATGTATATGCAATACCCATGTCCAGCACCATCTATCTCATAACCCTCTATGATATACGGATCTCCCTCTGTACCGTCCCCAGGCCATCCTTCGCTGACCGCCTGGGCTGCGAAGTCTTCATCATTATCTATTTGTATCGGCTCACGAACCTCGTAATCATCAAGCCTTAAAGGTTCATCAAGGGATAATTTAACTTCCTCATTTTGTGAAATCACTTCTTCGGACGGAACTGTTTCATCCCAAATAACAAAACGGTCATCCATCAAACTGGACTCCCCACGAAAGTAACTATAAGGCTCTTCACGGGATTCTGTTTCGTACTCTTCCGTAACCACGGATTCGTTCTTTTCCAAAAAGTCATGGAGGTTTTCCGTGCCTGACGAGAGCAAAAGGTTCAAACCGGAGAAAACGAGCATCGCACATGATGCGATGCAGGCCATTAGACAGATGACTCTCCTTCCCTTATTCCCTGTCTCCATGTTATCTTATATCCTACTTCATTATTATATAGTTAATCCTTCATTGAGGAAGAGGAGGGTTAAGGCAAGCCCTTCGGTCATATGACCTACCGTGCTTACATTCTATGTACGGTCTTCACTACCCATCCTATGTATGATCAAGGTATATAACCATCTATGTTCAAGCCCGTAAATGTCCACGTGCAAAAACGATTAATATCTCATCACGGTTAGCCTATCGATAACATGAGTGAACGGATAATAGTGATCGGTAGCGGGCCCGGGGGATACAAGAGCGCGGCATTGGGTGCGAAAAGGGGATATGATGTAACTCTCATGGAAAAGGGAGACATAGGCGGAGTTTGTACCAACACCGGCTGCATACCTTCCAAGGCGTTATTATCTGCGGCGGAATCCGTGGATAATATAAAAGGTGCGGGACGCAAAGGGATAGATGTAACACTGAATTCCATAGACTTTACCAAGTTGGTGAAGAACAAGGAACGAGCTGTGAAGATATCAAGAAAGGGTGTGGAGAAAGAATTGAGCGAAAGCGGAGTAAAAGTTATTCAGGGCGAAGCAAAGCTAAGTAAAAATAAGGTAGTAGAAGTCAACGGAGAAACGTTGGAAGCGGAACACATCATAATAGCCACCGGTTCCGAACCGGTTGTCCTGCCATTTTTAAAGGTTGACGAGGAGAACATTTTGACAAACAAGGGAGCTCTTACTCTTGACAGTATTCCGGGATCTATGCTGGTAATCGGCGGTGGATACATAGGCATGGAGATGGCCTTTTTCTATTCGTCAATGGGTACAAAAATAACTGTAGTCGAATTGCTCGACCGCCTTCTCCCGGGTATGGACAGTTCCCTGGGGGAAGAGGCGGAAGGTATTTTGAAACGCAAGGGCGTTAAAGTCAAAACAGGTGCAAAGGTGTCCACGGTAAAAGGAAGTAAACCTTTCAAGGCAGTCATAGAAGGCGATAAGGATGAAGAGCTAGAATTTGAAAAGATACTGTGCTCAGTGGGACGGAAACCAACTCCTCCGGAAACAGACCTTGATATAATCGCCGAAGACGGCTGCATCATCACCGATGACTATATGAGAACCCCAATTAAAAACATATATGCAGTAGGTGATGTGACCGGGAAAGGAATGTTGGCCCATACTGCATACTACCAGGCTAAGATAACTGTTGATGTTATAGATGGTTTAGATACAAGAGCTTTTTCTAAATATCTAGTACCCGCCGGGGTTTTTACCCACCCGGAAATTGCTAGCGTGGGTTTATCAGAAGAGGATGCTAGGGCCACCCACCAAAATGTGAAAGTTTCATCATACCCAGTGTCTGCCCTTGGGAGAGGCTACTCCACCGGAGAACGAACGGGATTTGCAAAAATCGTATGTAGCGGTAATAAAATGGTAGGTATGCATCTAGTCTGTCCGGGAGCTACAGACATTATAATGGAAGGCACAATAGCTATGCAGAAGGGATTGAAACATGAGGATATTATAGATACTATCCATCCGCATCCTACATATTCGGAGGCTATCAAAGAGGCGGCAGAGCTTCTCTCTTCAAAAAAGTGATTTCAAGAATTCTGATGTGCTAGTTTGACCATTACCTGAGACTTATTCAATCTAGCATCTCTGTAACCTGTATTCAAGTCTAGTGCTTTATCATAACATTCAAGTGCCTTTGAATAACGTTTTGCCCGGTACATGGTATTCCCCAGATTGTTCCATGATATCTCGTAGGAGGGGTCGATATCGATTGCACGCTTCAAACATTTGATTGCCTTAGGCTGATCGCCCACTCTGCTGTAAGCGATACCCAGGTTATTCCACGTACACACCCCTTCGGGAGCTATCGTTACTAACTCTTCGAAGGTTTCTATCGCCTCTTCGTACATCCCCATGCTGCATTGTGCCACTCCCTTGCTGTAATAGGGGTATTCTAAAATTGTTTCGTCACTATCATCGTCGGTAAGTTCGTTTGCTCTTTCAAAGGATACAAGGGCATCCTCGTAGTCGCCAAGTATCAAATGTCTGTGACCTGTTTCCATATGACGGTATACCTCATCTTCTCCACTAACTTGTCGGTACCAATTCGCAGTACCGCCGAATACCAGTACCGTTCCCAATCCCATGGTCATTATCAAAGGATAGGCGAGTTCGCTGAAGGTAGTTATCGATGCAATGTTCACAGATAGTAACACTATCAATAAAAGAAGGATACCGAAGAACCAAATTATATAATATCTGTATTCATGATGTATTTTGAAGTCAAGTATCCAGAATATTCCAACCGCTATTCCTAAGAGACCGATATTTGCAATAGAAGGTAGAGGTGTATCAAGAAAACACGTATTTATCGGGACGAATGCGGCCATACTTAGAGCGACAGAATAACCTATAAGACCGTAAAATGAATCTTTTAAAAAATCATCTTTTAACATCAGTAAAGTAAAAAGGCCAAGGCCGAAAAATATACTGATTATCAACAATGCAATGTTCGTGATGTGTTGAAGTCCGTAATCACCATATGAATAAAGGGAAAACCCTCCAAATGCTAAGAGCGATAGACTAGAGAGTGGGACTTCGTATTCTTTGAATCGATCTAGGGTATTTCTTAACATGCCTTCAGATGCTTCAGGTTTTGATTTTTTAAGCAATACTGGTTTCTTCTTACGATGATCATCTTCCAATACTTCATCTATCCAATCTGTGTCTATCTCCTCTAAATCATCATGGTCCACTTTTGAAATGGTTTTAATATCATCTTCTAACCTGTCTGAGAAACAGTGGTTACAGACACCACAAACCTCACTATCCTCATCAACAAATGAATCGCAAATCGGACAGCGTTTCCATTCATCTTCATGGTCATATGTTTTTTTAGTTATAATATGGGGGGTAATGGTTTTTGCTTTTACCATCTCACTTATTTCGTCCAATACATCATGGACATCAAAATCTTCACTTTCATTAGTAAACTGTTCTTCAAAACCTTGCTCGTAAATATCCTCATCCGTAGATAGTGCGTCAACTATTGCTTCTAATTCTCTGTCTTCGATTCCATATTCATCTTCCTTCGCTATTTCATTTGATACAAGGATATCTTCAGTTGTTTCGCCCTCAAGTCCCAATTCCTTGTCTATTAAATCGTCCGATATCTCTTCTTCGTCCAAACCCAATTCCTTGTCTATTAAATCGTCCGATATCTCTTCTTCGTCCAAACCCAATTCCTTGTCTATTAAATCGTCCGATATCTCTTCTTCGTATAACTCCTCCAGGTCGAGGTCGCTATCTAAAATATCCGCAATGGCTTCCAGATCTCTGTCACTTTGTATTGTTTTTCTAACATGATCGGATCTTTTTTCTACGCTAATATGTTTTTTAGAATAATCCAATCCAAATTGATCTAATCCGTCTTTTTTAGGAGAAAGGCAGATAGAGCATCTATCGACATCCTGGCTTACCATAGCCCCACAAAAATGACAAAAACTAACTTCCTTCTCTTTTAGTTCTTTATCCAATTCCAAGCCGGATGTGCTACCAAAGAAAGCTTCAACGGCTTCATGTGTGATATCTTCTTCTTTATCAATAGACTCTTTATCAACCCTCCTTCTAGCGTATTCGAGCTCGCTTCCGCATATAGTACATTTTTTCATAAAACTGTCAACAAAGGCCCCGCAGGCATCACAGATATATATTGTATCGTCGGTGTAAGCCAGACCTATATCCTGGTCATCGAAGTCGATATCAAGTTCCGGTGTTTCGGATGTGAGGCAACCGCATATGGGACATCTTTCGTTGTCTTCTTTTAAAAATGCACCGCATAAAGTGCATATATCTAGACCTGTTTTTTCGTCAGTAAACTCGACCTCGGATACCTCCTCGAGGTCCAATGCCTTCATAAGAGTTTCTTTCGCTTTGAATAAATCCATACCTCCTACATCCGGTGTGGGTTCTACCTCAACGACACCCTCATCAAAGGAGAAACTACATAGGGGGCAGGTCTCCTCCCCTTCTTCACATATACGCCCGCAGTTACTGCATAATTTAATATTTCCACCCAAAGAAAGTGCCCTAATGGTACTCGCCGACATACCCAATTCTTTCTCAAGGGCTTCTTCTATCTCCTTGTCTAGCTCTTCAATGTCTGAGTCATCCACCTCCGGCTCCTCCGATATGTCCTCTTCGATATCAATAAATGGTTCTTCTGGTTTTAGCTCCATTTCCTGTTCTCTTTTTAATTCGTCTATTTTTTTATCGTCTGCTTCCTTAGGTGTGACATCGGTTGAAACTACTTCGTCCGAGAAAGAAAATCCACAGGAAGTACATATGTCTGAACTTTCGCTAACAAAGGAACCGCAATTGGTGCACAGATATAGTTCACCTTCCTCACCATCTTGCTCAAGTCCACCTTGAGCCATGAATGATCCATCCACCGTTTCAGAAGTTTCTTCCTTTTCATCTTCAAGGTCTGCCCCACAAAAAGGACATTGTAACAGAGTGTCGGATATAAAAGAACCGCAGTTTCCACATAGATAGAGAGAATCTCCTTCTTCTGTATCTTCAGTTATATTATCTTGAATTTGTGATTCATCATCTATATGCGGTTCTTCATCTACTTCTTCCTCCATTCCGATCCCACAATTGGGGCAGCTAGTAGAATTCTCACCAACGAATGCACCGCATTCACCGCACAGATACAATCCTCCGTCCTCTTTCTTCGATCCTTCGATGGTCTCCAAAATATCCTGTGCCGTCGCCTCACCGATCCCATCCACTCTGAGGAAGCTATCCAGGTCCGCCTTTTCCAGCTGGTTTAAAGAGGTTATCCCGGAATCTAGTATCTTCTGTGCTTTTTGTCTACCAACACCTGAAATATGCTGCAGCGCTTTAAGTATACTTCTCTCTTTTTCATCCATCTCTACCAAAGAACTGAAACAGACCTTGCATTCCCTAGATGGACTCGTATTCATATTTCCACATACAGGGCATTTCAAGGTCTCTTCGCTCATTATCCGGCACCCCTTGATACCAATAGAGGTATTCCAGCGGTATATTTAATTTTTGTAATATCAACAGATGTTATCATGAATTTATCTCCGCCCCTTCAATATCTTTCTCTTTTTTCGTTTGATCTTTCTGAGATGATTCCTTTGACTCGTCGAGTACGAAGCGTCGGTGGGCAAACCATCCGAAGAAAAGGAAGAACAGCACACCCACAGGTAACATCAAATGTGAATATTCCGGAATACTGGTGGTATCGGTGGCGGAATCCGATTCTGACGGATCCCTCCATGATGTCGCCGTTATGGTGGTTACATCTTCAAGTAAGCCTTCGGCGTTGGCCGGTATCTCTATTCCGATAGTTATGTTCAGAGATTCTCCCATCTTCAATTTACCGGTGTCCGGGCTTCCGCTTCCGGTAGTATCCCATGCGGGGTCCACGTAGTCCCAGTTACCGTTACCGCCTATATCCACGGCTATTACGTTACCGTGCTCGTCGTAGAGTGTAATATTGTAACCCAGCGAGGATGAAACGCTTAACTCGAATCTGTCGTTACCCCGGCCCAGATTAGTTACCGTGTGCTCGTAGAATACTTCCGTACCCGCCTGTCCCTCTCCTTCGTTGTCCGGGTCCACTTCCACACCCGCTGGTATCTGAAAGATGGTGTTATCGTCATCCACTATTTCCTGCTGATCGGTACCGGTTACTTCCACGGTGTATTCACCTACGATCGCCTCGTCGGAGAGTTGATATTCTCCTTCGAACCAGGTACCTACGGGGTCCGAAAGTGGACCGTTTTCCATGGGTGTCATGGGTACATCGGATACCAGTGGTTCCCCTTCGGGGTCATAGATGGTCATGAGTACGCTGGCGATATTCTGTAATCCGAAGGGATCCGACACCCTGGCGTACACATCAACGGCATCTCCCGCCCAGAATTCGCTGCTCAAGGAATTGTTTTTGTACGTGACTATTTCTTCAAGGCGTATATACGTGTCTGTGTTAAGTTCTACTCGTGCAGGGTATTCCTGCGAATCGTAGATCATCTCGATGGAGCTGGTGGTAGACGAGACGGATAGTTCTAACCCATTTCCTTCTTCAACTACGGTATCCGCAAGTATGGGAAATTCATACCACCCCTCTGTTTCTATCTTTGAGATGGTGAATGAACTTATTTCACTCCCTGAATCCAACAGGGTTACGGTAACGTCCGGTCTTCTCCAACCCCAATGAGTTGGGATGATATAAAGGTGAACCGTAGCTCGATCTACAAGATTGAAATCTCTTGAGAAGGAGGGGGTCTGTGTCCATGTTAAACTGGTGCCCGTATCGATATAATCCGAGGTGGTGCTGGTCCCTATGAATGTGTCCATAGTGAATGCTTCTTGATGCAGGTATAGATGAGGGGTTTCCGAAGGATATGGTGTGTAGGTAGTGAATATAGCTCTATCTGAAACCTCGGAGTAGTTAAGGGATCGTGCATACAATGATGTTGTATCGATATCTCCATTTGCTCCCTGGTCTACCTGTTTGGATAATATGAAGGTTAGTTTTTCAAGGGGAGAAAGGTTCAGTCTTGGTCTACCGGTGTTATCGGGGTCCCATTCCGGATTGACCCAATCCCATTTTCCGTCGCCGTTTTCGTCCAAAGCAACAACTTCTTCGCCGTGTGAAAGCACCGTAGGCCATTTTCTCGATGATTTGCTCACATACAGCTCGTATTCATCGTCGATATTACCTATGTTTCGTACGTTAACTTCATAATCCACCCATGCGCCGGGTTCCGCGGTTGCGGTACCGTCGGGGTACACGATCACCCCGGGATGGCTGGGTACGATAAAAGCGGATTCTAATGTGGATGAGATACCTTGGTTATCGACGGATTTTACTACTATACCGTAGATACCTCCCGGGGTGTGTTCACCCAATACGAAGGAATGGTTGAATGTGGACCAGTAAGGCGGGGAATCGTTGTCGGTTTCCTTCAAGTTCATCTCGACATCTTCTATGACCGGGGTACCCTCCGGGTCGTATACGGAGAGAGTAGTTTCGGTGATCAAAGACGCGTCTATTGGATGTGTTACCTCTGCGTTCACATCCACGAGTTC
>JAFDTZ010000182.1 GCA_019594305.1 Thermoplasmata archaeon | reverse complement strand
TGGTAATGTAACCGTCATCGCATTCGAGATGGACGATGTAACGGTTACTTTTAAAGTCCGTACGGAATGGGGGGATCCCCTTACACAGGTTAACGCCATCAAGCTTACTGTAGATGAAGGCGTTGATGAACAAGTGTTCTGGCTCTATTATGGTATGGAATTGCAAGAGACCTTTACCAAAGAAGTTCCATATCACTTCAGCTTGGAAGCTAATACAACAGCTGGCCATAGATGGATACGCAGAAAAGTACCAGATCCCGGTCCATTCCCTCCCGAAGGGAACCTTGATGAATCATACCATCTACAGACTATAGAGATTTACTATTACGAACAGTTCGAAATATCGGTTTCTAGCTCCGGGGAATATCTGACTAATACATACAATTCTACTCTCCGCTGGGATAACATGACGGTAGAGAATTACACCGCTATTTACGATGATATATCTCCGCTTTACGCATGGATCGACGCAGGGACCGACTTCACAGTGGACACGCCTATCGAAGATATCGATATCGAAGGTCTAGAACGCAACGTAATTTTCGTCTGCGATGATCCTATAGGTACTGCATATGAAGTTAAAGAACATACCTTCCTCTTCCACGCAGAGTTCCCGCCGGACATCACCATAGATGGTCCTGCGGGCGGTTCTCAGTTCGGTGGGTCGGTTTCAGGTGGACAGGATTATTTCAATACGGGTTTTGATGATGTATTGATAGGTGCCCCTTCGTATTCCGAGAGTAGAGGTAGAGCGGATCTTTTCTTCGGTAACGAATCAGGAGGAGTATGGGAGATCGGAACACACATTTCTACGGAACATTCTGAGTGGAACGGGGTAGGGGAAGATATTGGTCACATGTTTGGAAGAAGTGTGTATGCAGCCGATGATATAACCGGAGATGGCGCACCGAACTTCATGGTCGGCGCTCCGTTTTATGGAACAGATCATGGAAGAACATATATCTACGGTATCGGCGAAGAACCTACCGTGATACTCGAGTTCTTCTTGAACGAAGAAACCAACGAAAACAAGTTCGCTGAAAAAACTTTCTTTGTAGATGAAGAAGGTTGGTACAACATACCTATGGATCTGCTCTATGACGATTTTGAGATAACAGATACAGACACTATCTTGTTCAACATAAGTGTAACTGCACAACAAGGTTATTCGATGGTCACCGTTTACTACGGCGATAGTGAATACAGTTCCAGATACGAAGTGGGAGCTACGCTCGGCGAAGCGGTGGTGGAGTGGGTACAAACCTGGGAAGGTGGCGAGGGAACCGGAGAATGGTCTCGCGAGTACCAACTTGGTGAAGAAGTTACCATCCGTGCGAATGTAAGTGCCGATAATGCCGATTATATATCCGGGGCACGTATGTCCGTAAAGAGTGGTATAGCTATAAGAGAAGACTTAAGGATGATCCATGTCGAAAGCGGTGATAACTGGAAGATATTCCAGTATACTTTGGATACCTCCGGATTCAGATACGGAGGACGTTTCGTTGTTCAAGTTGTAGCCGTAGACAGGCACGGAGCGACGGATGCGGTCTTCGGAGAAACCGCCGCTAACACCGTTCAATTCAGATTACAGGAGGGGACATGAAATTGATCGGGGATAAAATAAGTAAAGATAAAGATTCAAAAAAACGATTTCAGGTCGCTTTAGTCGTTGTTTTCCTATTGTTGGGAGCTACACTTGCTGCTGTACCACAATCGGTACTGGAGGTTTATCACGATTACGAGATCAAGCGTATAGATGAAACTCAAACGCAGTATCTTCACGGTGAAGAGGACGGTGAAGGAGATGCTCAGGGAGTTAGACACACAGACCAGACCGTAGGAACGGAACTTAGGACTGACATCATAGGAGCCGGTGAATCACTTAGCTGGGAGCAGATACCTGGTATGGCAGAAGAGTTCAGTTTCACCCTTCTGTACAGTAGGTTGTTCATCGAACCACAACTGGGAAGGGAATTGAAGTTTGATGGTTGGGAGAACGACAGGTCCGGTTGGAATCTTACGTTAATAGACCTTAATGATGATGGAAAACAAGATATCGTGATAGGTGCTCCGGAAGCTCAAAACAATGGAGATACCACCGGTGCGGTCTACATATTCTTTAGCGATAATATCGTTATCGGAGAAAGTCCTTTTAATCCTGGAGATGCAGATGTAACGATTTACGGTGGAACTGCAGGCGATAAATTCGGTTGGTCCGTAGCAAATACATCAGATTGGACCGATAATGGGATCGCTGACTTAGTTGTTGGAGCACCAGGTGCCGGGAACGCATACGTTTTCGAAGGAAGTACAAATTGGCCCACTACAATCGACCTCGGCGATGGTGGTTCAGCAGATATGATTTTATCTGGTGAAGCTAACGATGATTTCGGAAAGTCGGTCGGAGGTGGTTCGAGTTTGACCGCTAGCAATAATGTATTTGTTGGGTCACCGGGATTTGACGGTGATAGAGGTAAAGTTTTCGCTTTCGAATACGCAGCAGTTAACACGAAGGATGCAGATGATGCTGAATTGAACATAACTGGTAAGCATGAAGGTGATAGGTTCGGTCATTCACTCGCAGGTATCCAATCTGTATCTACGGTTAGTGGTGAGTGGACCGATCTCATTGTTGGGGCACCACACGCACCGGAGACCGGAAGCACCGGTCGAGCATACATATTCTTTGGACAGGATAATCCCACCGGAGAATGGAATTTATCTGTTGAGAATGCAAATGTTATTCTCGTCGGCGAAAACGAAAATGACAGGTTCGGATGGAGTGTATTCTCTGCAGGTGACGTCAATGGTGATGGTTATGGAGATGTAGTGGTCGGTGCACCGGGATGGAATGATAGTGCTGGTCGTGGTTACATTTATTTCGGGAACGAGGACATGGATCACGGTGGGTATTCTGGAGAAGAGAATCCAG
>JAFDTZ010000062.1 GCA_019594305.1 Thermoplasmata archaeon | reverse complement strand
TCCTTTCTGATCATCACAAAAGGCTTTCCGGTTTCAAGCGACACCGCAGTAGCTATGGGTACGGCACCGAGTTCCATCCCGGCTATAAGGTCACCTTCTACATAGGGGGACATAGCTACAGCTATTTCTTTCAATATACTCGGTTTCGTGCTTGCTAGTTTAATATCAACATAATAATCGCTCTTTTTTCCCGAGGTCAATGTGAAATCCCCGTATTTTACAGCTCCGCATTCTTCCAGCATCTTTTTCAATTTCATATCTATCACCATGGTTCTTTTTTTAGTCCTAGATTGTATCCTATAATGTTAACACCTCTGTGCAGTAGAGGTGTTAACATTATTATCAAAATTAAAGCTATCCATCTGTCACCTGTAAGGTAAGAATCTTTGGCCCATTCATGGAACAGTGTAAAAGTCAATATA
The DNA here is from genome assembly GCA_019594305.1 of Thermoplasmata archaeon. Taxonomy (GTDB): domain Archaea; phylum Thermoplasmatota; class Thermoplasmata; order Halarchaeoplasmatales; family Halarchaeoplasmataceae; genus Haladaptatiplasma. The sequence goes on along the minus strand of JAFDTZ010000062.1, from coordinate 12,525 downwards.
AATGAACCTATAACAAAATCGTATTGGTCCAGGAAGAACATGTTTGCACCCCTCTCCTTGCCCAAACGTCTTTTAAACAAGCTGCCGCATATGTCACCAAGTAGGGCTCCGAAGGCTAGAGTTAGGATGATATATATACCTGGAGTAGGGAAGCCATACATCTCGAGATACGGATTTAGGATAAAGGCTAAGATCATGCCCACAAAAAAGGCAGATACAGTTCCCCCGATGAGCCCACTCCATGTCTTTCCGTCTCCTAGTATTCTCTTACCGGCTAGACACCTACCTCCGTCTATGATATACCTTCCACCGAAGACCACTGCCAATGAATTAGCTATCATGGCCGGTATGTAAGCAACTATCGAAGCAATGATACCTACGATCATCGAAGGGGATATATTGATGTTCGTAATAACTATTTTCTGTCTTTTCAATGGTTTAGCATATACGTATTTTACCCTTTAAAGGGGGAAACCTTTAATTACATCATATAAATAACTGCGGTATACTATCGCACTGGAGCGTTGTAAGATATGGTAACAGTATATGATATACCTCCCGACAAGCTCATATCGAATGTGAGCAGAACTCTCAAAGAAAGAGATGGAATCGAACCACCCCTATGGACAGAATTTGTGAAAACTGGTATCCATAAAGAGAAAGGACCGATACAGAAAGATTGGTGGTATACACGGGTCTCGGCTATTTTGAGAACTGTTTACATAGATGGACCTGTTGGGATATCCCATATAACTAGTAAATATGGGGGTAAGCAAGATAGAGGTGCCAAACCATCTCATGCCGCCAAAGGTTCCGGTTCTATCGCAAGGAAAGCCCTTCAGCAGCTGGAGAAAGAAGGTTTAGTTGAAAAAACACCCAAGGGGAGAATAATTACATCGAAAGGTCAATCCTTATTGGATAATGCCGCTTATGAGATACTCAAAGAGATGGCAAAGGAGGATCCGGAGCGCTCCAATTACCTCTAAAAGGACTGGGTATAATGGAAGATGAACTTGAGGATATCAAGAGAAAGAAACTTGAACAGCTCAAGAAACAGATGCAGTACGATGAGAGCCAGGAAGAAGCAGAAGGACAGATAGAGGCTCAACGTAAAGCGGTTCTTCGAACCGTTATGACCCCAAAGGCCAGAGAACGTCTGGGAAGGGTTAAAATCGCCCGACCCGACGTAGCAGAAGGCATAGAACAGCAGATTATAATGCTGGCACAAAGAGGGGCCATAAAAGATAAGGTGGACGATAACACCTTGAAGAAACTGCTGGGTAATATAACCCAGAGGAAGAAAGATATCAAGATCGAAAGGAGATGAATAAATGTCAAGTAATAAACCAGGTCCGAAGAAGCGCAGGCTGCTAAAGAAGACAAAACAGAACAAAAGAGTCCCCGCATGGGTTATGCAGAAAACCAACCGCCGCTTCACATCACATCCAAAAAGACGAAACTGGCGAAGGAGTAATTTGGACGAGTAATGTCCGTTTTAAAGGGTGAGTAAATGGCTGATCAAGAAGAAAAAATATTGACCATACCTCTTAGACGGGTAAAGAATGATCCCGCGAGCAAGCGCGCATCGATCGCGATGAGGGAGATCAGGGAATACGTTTCACGACACATGAAGGTTCCATCAGAAGATGTCTGGATAGACACTTCCACGAATGAAGCCGTTTGGAAGAGAGGGATTAAAAAACCACCCTCAAGAATCAAAGTAAAGATAATAAAGTTTGAAGATGGTATAGTTGAAGTATCCATTCCGAGAGAGTAGTTACACATGCTCAAAAAGAGTGCTGTGAGCTCACAACCTTACATAGGTATTTTCGCGGTGGGGTGTGAGGAGCTAACTATCATACCGCCTATGGCGGACGAAAACGCATTCTCCGAAGCTATGGAAACACCTATTGTCAAGACCACGATAGGAGGTACACGTCTTTTAGGCGCCCTTATATGTGCCAACTCCTATGGTGTAATAGTGTCTGATATCATAAGCTCTCATGAGATCAATGAGATTCTAGAATATGCGGATGTAACCGTTGTTTCGGAAAGGCATAATGCCCTGGGTAACAACGTATTGATAAATGACCACGGAGCACTCATCAGTCCGGCCTTAGAAAAAGATACGGAAGAGGGCATCAGAGATGTACTTGATGTAGACGTGATGAGAGGAACTATAGCGGGAATAGATATGGTCGGTTCACAGGCCGTGGTTACCAATAAAGGATTGCTTTGTCACCCTCATGTGAGCGATGAAGAAACGGAATTGATGGAAGAACTATTTAATGTGCCCGTAAGTAAAACTACTGCAAATCACGGCTCGGGTTGGGTGGGTACATGCATGATCGCAAATACGAAGGGTGCTGTAATCGGTGATGGAACTACGCCTATAGAGATGGGACGTATAGAAGAGGGTTTAGGTTACCTAGAGTGAGAAAACCCATACCTCCGTTTCATCGGGAAGATCCGATCGGATGAAATCCAGTTCTACCCCTACTTTGTGTATCTTTTCATCCGGGTAAAGAGAGAGGAAGGAATTCACACTCTGTATGTCCAAGGATAGTCCGCCTACCTTGTAGTGCATTGGTACCGCTATACTAGGTTTGATCTTATCTACGACTTTCTTTGCTATCTCAGGTCCGATGGTAAAGGTACCGCCTACAGGTATGAATAGAAAATCCACCGGTTTTAGTTTTTCGATCACAGCATCATCCAACATATGGCCTAGGTCACCGAGGTGGCAGAATGATATACCTTCATCTTGAAATTTATAAATTATATTGTCACCTCGTTTACTTCCCTCGGCCATGTCATGATATGAAGAAAGGCCTTTTATCTTAATATTATCCAGAGTTCGGGAGCCGGCTTCTCTGACCACTTTGCTGGTAGATTTATTGACCAGCCGTACTGCATTGTGATCAAAGTGGTCGTGGCTCACAAGGATAATATCTCCTTCTACATAAGGCGGTTTTATACCTATACTCTTCCCGTCATGGGGGTCTGTTACCACTACTTTTTCGTTTTCTATCTCGAAACACGCATGTCCGTGCCATCTTATTCGCATATTGATCTCCCGTTTAACGATTAAGTAAATCGGATATAATATTTTCCCTTTATCCCACCCTTCGAAAAACTTTAAAGATACGGCATGCGTCCGTACCTGTATGAAAGAGCAGATGGAATCTCTAGAGATCGCTGCTACCGTTAGGGGCTCCCAGGATATCATAGGCGGATTCGTCCAAAAAGTATACCAGTTATCGGATGATGAGATATTGTTCAGATTGCACGTACCCAAGGAGGGAAAAAAATTACTGTGGTTCAAACTTGGCCGGGGTCTTTTTCTTACGGATAGAGATATTGAAACCCCCATGACACCGAGTCATTACATAATGCTGCTACGTAAATACCTTGGTAACGCCCGAATAACTACCGTAAAGCAGCATGAATTCGACAGGGTAGTAGTCATGGAGCTGCAGGGAAGACAACCTCTAAAACTCATATTCGAGGTGTTCGGGAAGGGTAATCTAGTGCTGGTTGGTCCTAAACACATACTTCTACCATTAAGATCGGAGACCTGGAAACATCGGACGTTAAAGGAAGGCGAGAACTACCTATACCCACCTTCGAGAAGAATGCCTTTTGATTTAGAAAGGGACGATATCGAAGACATTTTGAAAAACTCGAAAGCCGATCTAGTGCGCACCCTAGCGGTTGAGTTCAATCTCGGCGGTAAGTATGCAGAGGAAGTCTGTACGCGCATGGGTGTGGACAAGAACATACGAGATCACGTTACACTTACAGAGAGTGTTTACCATACTCTACAGACAATGAAAAAGGCCGTATATACCGACCCACTGGAGCCCATGCTTATTATCTCCAAAGGCTCCGTGGTGGATGCGGTACCATTTCATCTGAATATATACGATAATGAGGAAAGTAAGGAGATGGAATCATATCATAAAGCATTAGACCTGGCCTTTATCGAGTCCGACGATGATAAAGGTGAAAGAGCTCCATCAAAGATAGAAAGAAGATTGGCTAGGCAGAAAAGTTCTATTGAAAATATGTCTAATAAAGTAGAAGAAAGCATGATGACTGCGGATTTGATCTATCAAAATTACACGGAATGCGAAAAGCTTCTAGATGCTATCAGAAGAGGAAGAGAAGGAGAAAACAGAGAAGAGGTATTCGAAGAATTAAAAAAAAGTGACGATGTCTTGGAGATCAACGACCTTGATGAGTATGCGGTGATACGTCTTAGCGGTATACACGATGAAGAGGAGGTCACCACCAATGTCAGATTGGATTTCAGAAAGGATGTTAACGAAAATGCCCAAAAATATTATCAAACGGCCAAGAAAAATAGAAAAAAAATAGAGGGGGCAAAAGAGGCTATTAAGAGAACGGAGAAAGAGATAGAAAAAGACCTGAAGGTTGAAAAGAAAAAAGAGAGGAAAAAACCAACCGTACAGTTTTGGTTCGATAGGTACAAGTGGTTCATATCATCCGAAGGGAATCTAATAATCGCCGGTAAAGACACAAAAACAAACGAAGAAGCAGTTAAAAAATATCTTGAGAAGTACGATAGATATGCCCATGCTGATGCTGGAGGTGCACCTAGTGTAGTGGTGAAAAAAGATGAAGGAGAGATTGGTGAAAGAACCATATTGGAAGCATGTCAGTTCGCCGTGGTTCACTCGAAGGAATGGAAGAGAGGTGTTGCCTCGGGCACCGCATATTGGGTCTTACCCGAGCAGGTAAGCAAGACTGCGGAATCAGGGGAATCGCTGCCCACGGGTGCTTTTGTCATAAGGGGAAAAAGAAATTACATAAAAGATATGCCCATGAAGGCCTCTCTGGTAGAGATAACTTATGATGATAAAAGAAAAGTGATGTGCGCTCCTAGCTTTGCGACCGAAGGTAAGGAATACGACAAAAAGGTCTCCTTTATACCGGGTAAAAAAAAGTCGGGTGATTTTGCTAAGGAGATGTCAGATTTCTTCAACGTTCCCGTTACCGAGATACAAAAACAATTGCCACCGGGCGGTATCAAAGAGATAGGGCGGAGTTAGGAGTAAAACCGCCGCCACAAATAAATACAAGTGACCCTTACACCTGCTTTTATGGAACAGGATACATCGTCAAAGGACGTCAACGTTAAAGAACTCCCGCAACCGGTGGCGGAACCCGCCTGTTTGGGTCTTATAGGGCTCGCTGTCGCCGCTTTAGTTCTGGCATCCACCGATCTTAGGTTGACCTCGGCGGTTAGTCCGTCCCTTATGATCCCGTGGACCTTGTTTTTGGGAGCTACGGCCCAGCTCATAGCCGGTATCATGGATTTCAAGAGGAACAATATTTTCGGCGCCACTGCATTCACCACTTACTCTTTACTATGGTATGCGGTATCCCTTACATTGTTATTCAGGGTTTTCGGTTGGGTGGAGGTGGATGTAAACCACTATGCATGGGGACTGATCGGATTTTTGTTCTTCAGCCTGATACTCACTGTGGGTTCATTGATGGTAAACAAGACTTTTATCGCCATACTCCTGGGGATAGACATAGCCATAATCACCCTTGTACTACATATAATGACAGGTGTCTCAGAGATCCCCGTAGGTATCTCCCTAGTGGCAGTCTCTGCATCATCATTCTACGGAGCTGCAGCGGTTCTTCTGAACCACATGTCCCAGAAAACAATATTACCCCTAGGGGGCCCCGTCTGGAAGCCCTAGAGTTTCAGAATGTTCATGTACTCAGGTACAACGTCTTCACAGAAAGCCTTCATACCTTCACTGGTCTTGTAATGGATTATCATATCCTCTATCACGTTGAATGGAATGGTGGCTATATCGACACCCATCTCCGCACATAACCTTACCTGTCTAGCAGTGCGTATGCTGGCAGCGATTATCTGCGTTTCAAAACTATAACTATCGTATATCTGCTTGATGGACCAGATTAGGTCCACACCGGAGTATATTCCTGCGTCGTTACCCCAGTCGAATATATTCATTATGTCATGATCTCTATAGATCATACTGCCTACGTCTTTACCTTCCATGAGCTCTACCAGTTTGTATTCCCGGGCACGTTCAGCTAGTTCTTCGGGGTAATGGTTTCCTTTGGGATAGTCCTTTCCACCCGTAAGACCCATGTTTTTTCGTATATGGTCATCGATTCGTCCTAAGAAGGGGCTAACATAGGCGGCACCCGCTTTTGCAGCCATCAATGCCTGGTTGGAAGACATCACCAGAGTACAGTTAACCGGTATACCGGTTTCACTCAATGTTTTAACCGCTTTAATACCTTCAAAATTATCATCACCGTCTTTCATACAGGTGTTTACCGGTATCTTGATCACCACATTGTCATTTATCGGATTGAATTTTTTGTAAAGTATTTTTGCTTCGGATACCATGTCTCCGTAGGTGCTACCGGCAACCTCAAGGCTCACCGGGCCGTCTGTTGTACGAAGAATATCTTGAATGTAATCTTCTAGACTAACTCCTTCTAGTTTATCTACCGCCTTCTTAATAAGTGAAGGATTGGTTGTTACTCCGTCCAATATACCCCATGATTCTGCTTCTTTTATCTCGTCTATCATTGCTGTATCTACAAATATTTTCATTTTTTCACCTTCTTGATATTACATCGTGGGCACTCTCGACGATATGCTCGGCGGTAAGCCCGTACTTGTCCATGAGTTCCTCACTACCTCCGGACTCTCCGAAGACGTTGGGTATGCCAACCCTTTTCATGGGAACGTGATAGGATTCGGATAGTACCTGGGATATGCCGCTACCCATGCCCTGGCTTACCACATGTTCCTCTGCGGTAACCACACCACCGGTATCCTTCGCCGCCTTGACTATTGCCTTCTCGTCCAGGGGTTTTATGGTACTCATGTTGATCACACGGGCGCCAATATCATGTTGTTTCTCAAGTATCTTTGCGGCTTTCAAACATCGAGATACCATTATCCCCGTCCCTATCAAGGTCACATCCGTACCGTCTTCAAGCATGGTGGAAACGCCCATCTCGAAGGGGTCGTCCTCTTGGGTTATTATGGGTACGTTGGAACGCCCTAGTCTTACATATATGGGACCTTCGGTCTCGGCTACAACCCTAGTGGCCTTTGCAGTCTCGATGTAATCGGCCGGAGCTACAACGTTTACATTGGGAAGCACCCTCATGAGAGCTATGTCCTCAAGCATCTGGTGAGAGGCGCCGTCACCCCCGACCGTTATTCCGGCATGGGTGGCGACGATCTTTACGTCTAGTCTGGGATATGCGATACTCTGTCTTATCTGATCGTATGCTCTACCGGTAGCAAAGACTGCAAAGGTACTGGCGAAAACCGTCTTACCGGAAGCAGCCAAACCCGCCGAGATACCTATGAGGTTCTGCTCTGCGATGCCCACGTTGAAAAATCTCTCGGGGAATTCCATGCCGAAGTTTTTTACTTTACAAGAACCGCAAAGATCCGCACCGAGAACCACTATATCGTCACGCTGCCTTCCCAGCTCTACCAACGTCTTGCCGTAAGCGTCCCTCTGTTTTGCCATTTCCCACATCAGAGGTCACCTCCCAATGATTCCAGGGCTATCTTAAGCTGTTCGTCGTCGGCTGCCTTACCGTGGAATGCGAGGGAACCTTCCATGAAAGGAACTCCCTTGCCCTTGGTCGTATGAGCTATCAACACAGACGGTGAACCGTGAGATTCTTCTAACTCTTTAACCGAGTTAACTATGTCTTCCATATCGTGACCGTCTATATCCTTTACATTCCAACCGAAAGCCTTCCATTTTGATACCAGGGGTTCGATTGATACTACATCTTCTGTTGAACCGTCTATCTGAAGATTGTTCCTGTCAACGAATACTATTAGATTATCCAACTTTTGGTGACTTGCAAACATGGCCGCTTCCCATATCTGGCCCGATTGCATCTCACCATCTCCACAGATGGTGAATACACGGCAGGCTCGTCGGTCTAACTTTGCAGCCATAGCCATCCCACAGGAGATAGACAGACCTTGCCCCAGTGAACCGGTTGATATGTCGACTCCGGGGGTCTTTCTCATGTCGGGATGCCCCTGTAGTTTTGATCCTAGTTTCCGCAACGTCATCAACTCTTCCACAGGAAAATACCCTGCCTCGGCAAGTACACCATACAAGGCTGGTGCACTGTGGCCTTTACTAAGGACTAACCTATCACGATCCTTCCATCCCGGTTCTTCCGGGTTGTGGTTCATCACCTCAAAATATAGGGCGGTAAGTATGTCTGTGGCAGAAAGGGAGCCGCCCGGGTGTCCCGATCCTGCAGCGTGGGTACTTTTAACTACGTGTATCCTGACCCTTCTAGCAATCTCTTTCAATTCCTTTACCCTTACATCATCGAGTGTAGGCATCCGATTATTCCTCCGTTTACTGTGTACATCATAGACGGGTAAGAGCTATCTGTTATTATCTTTTTCGGGGCGATGTACTTGTTAAAACTAGATCGAGCGAGAAAAAAAGCAGTTATTCTATCCAAGCCTTTCCGTACTCTAGATGTACTCGACCTCTAGCATAGGCTGCGACCACGTCAGGTAGCAGCCGATGCTCTACATTGAGAACTCGTTGTGAAAGACTTTCAACCGTATCATCGTGATACACAGGTACACACTTCTGAGCGATAATAGGACCCATGTCCACATCACAGGTAACAAAATGTACGGAGCATCCTGAAACTTTCATACCGGATTCCAATACCGCCTTATGTACCCTCTCCCCGTAATATCCGGGACCGCCGAAGAGTGGCAGCAGAGCGGGGTGGATATTGATCATTTTTCCATAATACCGGTCCACAAAACCTTCCGTGAGTATCCTCATGTATCCCGCTAAAACGATTAGGTCGGGTTCTGCAAGATCCATTGCCTTGATCATCTCCGTCTCGTGTTCCTTCCTACTTTTACCTCTATGATCTATGACCTTGTAAGTTATGTCGTGAGTTCTTGCCCTAGATATACAATATGCATGGGGGTTATTTGTCAATAACAATGATATACGTGCTGGGATATTCTCGGATTCTATCGTATCCACGATAGATTGAAAATCCGTTCCTCCACCGGAAGCTAAAACCACTAAGTCTATCATTGATACCAACATATCAGGGGGAGATAAAAATTTTTGGGAAATAAGCCTTAAATATAGAAAAAGAGATATACCACTTATTACATTATCAACGTCTATATCTCCTAATAGGTGGAAAAGATGAAGAAAGAGAAGAAAGGACCCAAGAAAAAGAAGTGAATAAAACATGTTAAAGGGAGGATACAGGACGTATTTCCGTTAAAGGGTCCGTGTACCTCCCGTGTTTTTTTAATAATTTTTAGTAATCCTCGTCGTCGAAGCCTCCACCTGAGCCTCCTCCGAATCCTTTGGATGCTATGACATCATCGATCCTGAGGATCATATTCGCTGCTTCCGTAGCCGATTGTATAGCCTGATTTTTAACACGGAATGGCTCGATAACACCGACTTTATACATGTCCTCTATCTGCTCCGTTTCTAGATTGAGTCCCATGTTCTGTCCTTTCTTCTTTCCATGGGCCGCGGTGAGTTTCATCAATACGTCGATACTGTCCATCCCCGCGTTGGTAGCTAGTGTTCGAGGTATCACGGTCAAAGCGTCCGCAAAGGCTTGTGCGGCGATCTGCTCTCTTCCGGTCAAGGTTTCTGCGAAATCCTTTACTGCATGAGATAGCTCTATATCGACTGCTCCGCCTCCCGGCAAGACCGCACCGTCTTCAATGGCTACGGATACCGTTTTAAGTGCGTCTTCAAGAGCACGTTCTATCTCATCTACTACATGTTCAGTACCGCCCCTTAGAATAAGGGTTACCGCCTTTCCTTCCTTCACATCCTCGACAAATGTCATCCTATCTCCTGCAAGGAATTTATCACGGACGACTCCGGCTTTTCCAAGATCCTTTTTGGAGAGGTCGTTAAGGTTGTTCACTATGTCCCCTCCGGTTGCCTTGGCCATCTTTTCCATATCGGACTTACTGACGCTGTCCACCGCATATATTCCCTTTTTGGAGAGATAATACTGTGCAAGGTCGTTTATATCTTTCTGGCAGAACAGAACGTTTGCTCCCGCTTTTTCCACGGTCTCAACCATCTTCTTTATATTTCGCTCCTCATCATCCAAAAATTCCTGCATCTGCTGCGGAGTCTTTATACCGATGGATGCTTTGGTCTCTGTCTTCTTTATCTCAATGGCGGAACCAAGAAGTGCTATCTTTGCTTTCTTAACTTCCTTTGGCATGTCAGGATGAACCCGTTCCTTATCCAGCACCATGCCTTTAACGAGGTAAGAATCATCTATCTTGCCACCAGCCTTCTTGATAATCTTGATGTCATCCATATCGGTTTTATAACCGCTGTCCGTTTTTTCTGCGGTGAACCGAATGGCATCCACCGCCATCTTCTGTAGATGTTCTTTATTGATAGTCGCTGTCTTACCTGTCATTGCCGTTGTGGCAACCTTCATAAGAGTATCTTCGTCTTCCACATCAATAGTTATTACCATCTCTTTTAGTTTCTCCGATACCCTCTGGGATGCCAGTAAGTATCCTTTAGTTATGGTCGACGTGTGGATCTTACCTATAAGTTCCTCGGCCCTCTTCAAGAGTTCCCCGGTGATTATTACCGCTGAAGTAGTACCGTCACCGCATTCTTCGTCCTGGGTTTCCGCTACTTCTATAATCATCTTTGCGGCAGGGTGTTCCACATCCATCTCCTTGAGGATGGTTACACCGTCGTTTGTTATTACAACGTTACCCATACTGTCGACTAACATCTTGTCCATGCCCTTGGGACCAAGGGTAGACCTAACGGCGTCGGCTATCGCCTTCGCGGCGTTAATATCTCCTATCTGCGCATCTTTTCCTTTTTCTCGTTTTGTTCCTTCTGAAAGTATCAATATTGGTGTTCCACCCATATACATTGCTATCACCTAAGTTTTATGTAATGCGGATTGTGTATTTATCCTTTTCTATATTTCATTGTGTCTTTTCATGTATATAATAAAAAAAGAGGAAAGGGGTTTGGTTGGTTAGTAGTCTACGGTCCAGACAACTGCGGTATCGCCGGGATTGTGTATCCAGTAACCTTCACCGGACTCGAAGGCGAAGGCGCCGGGGCTGTAGTCGTATGCCAGATTGTACGTCTGCGACGCATCGAAGTAACCGACACGGTCTATTTCAGGCGGTAATCCGTGGTTACCGGTAGTCTCGCTGGGCAGACCTACCATTGTCCAACCGGGATACAGTGTTATATCAGTGCTTGTAGGCGATGTACCCATGATAGTCAGGGTGTCGTCCATGTTCATATGTATCCAGATACCCATATGATGGTTCCACGAGTGGAGGTTGTTGTACCGTTCGGCTCTTCCGGGAACATACGAACTCCATTCTCCGAACGAAGCGTCAAGGTACATCACCTTATTGTAGCTACCATCTATGTCCGCAAGTATCGCCTCCAAGGATGTGTCTACCGGTATCAGGTTGAAGGACACGAAGTTCCAGCCGTCTGCTGTTCCGCCTGCATACAGAGGTATTTCGAAGGTATCCGTGGGTGCGCCGGGTTCCTGTACAGCATCCGTATTCTGTTCTTCCATGCCGTTTGTACCGACTGCACGTACAACGTACCACCAGTAGATGGTATCGGCCATACCTTTGTCGGGATCCAGGTATCCATATGAAGCTGCACCGGTTGCGTCAACACCATCTATTAACGTACTTCCGTCCCAAGGTCCGCTCTGGAATTCAGAACGATAGATATTGTATTGGATTACGTCGTCCGGTTCATCCGGGCTAGCACCCCACGATAAAATATTGTGGTCGTCTCCGACACCAGTTTCCAATGATAAAACCTCCAGAGCGTGGTTGTAGATCAAACCGTAATCCTGCATCTCTTCCCAAACGGAGCCGTCCAAACTTATCCATGCATTATCGTCAACATGACCGTCATATCTGCCAAGACCCCGGTTCCCTTCTTCCGGGACCTGGACTTCCAGTATGATCCAGTAGTGACCACCAGCCAGAGGAACGGGATCTATGTACGGGATCTCCAGCCATTCATCCGGACCTGGACTGGTTATCTGCTCTGTTTGACCGATCATGGTACCTGGGGTTGTCCCGCCTGTTCCATCTTCATGGATATATCCTTGGATATAATTCGGGTTGTGCATTATATAACATGCCATTCCGATTGCTTCATCAGCATTAAGTTCGACCCGCATGGCGCCCAAGTAAGTTCCCGGACCGGTCATGCCCGTTGCACCCGGTGGTGTTGTTCTATACGGTTCATTGTAAAGCCAATGCCATTCTTCAGTTAAACCAGTATGCTCAACCATCAGATTCTGTGGCGGTGCCGGGGGAGTTCCCTGTATGGTGAACACACCGAAGCTTTCGTCCTCGCCCATTCTTCCCATCTCATCGAATGCACGTACACGTACAAGACATTGATCGCT
>JAFDTZ010000158.1 GCA_019594305.1 Thermoplasmata archaeon | reverse complement strand
GAAGGTATTGTTGATACATGCGGATTATTTACGGTATCAGGTAAAGAATAGCCCTCCCGTCGCCGAGGAGATAATGGAAGAAGCCAAGGAAGGCGAGATGGAGGAATGCTTAACTGTTTTCACAGCAGTAGAAAAGGGTGACGAAGGCAGAGAAGAGGATGTGATCACAAAGGGTGTGGATGTGATAAGGGAGACCGCCGATAAAGTAGGAGTCGATAAGATAATGCTCTACCCTTATGCACATCTCAGCCCCAATCTATCGAACCCGGAGACCGCTGTTGAAGTTCTGAAGGGTATGGAGGAAAAACTGAAGGACAGCTACATGGTCATCCGCTCACCCTTCGGATGGTACAAGGCATTCCAGTTGAGCTGCAAGGGTCATCCTTTGTCGGAACTCTCAAGGGAAATATTACCGGAAGGTGAAAAGGAAGAGGTTACATCAAAGGCGTTATTATCCGAAGAGTCGATGGAATCCAGCTGGGCCATACTGGATACGGATGGTACATTGCACGAACTTTCTGTCCAAAGTGATAAGGTAAAAGGATACGATTTTAAAAACAATAAAAATCTTGAATCACTGGTGGTATATGAGGCCGGTGAGAAAAAGAAGGGTAATATGGAATCACCCCACATAAGATTGATGAAAAAGCACGAGTTGGTGGACTACGAGCCCGGTTCGGACCCGGGAAATCTAAGGTACTATCCCAAGGGACGTATGATGAAGGGACTGCTGGAGGATTACGTAAGCCATGAGGTTAGAAAATACGGTGCTATGGAGATAGAATCACCCATAATGTACGACATGAACCACCCTACCCTGAAAAGTTACCTGCATCGGTTTCCGGCCAGACAGTACACCATCGATACACCGGACAAGGAGGTGTTCCTGAGGTTCGCCGCATGCTTCGGCCAGTTTCTCATGGCACATGATATGACAATATCTTACAGGAATTTACCGTTAAGGATATACGAGCTCACAAGGTATTCCTTCAGGGTAGAGCAGAGAGGCGAGTTAACGGGGCTCAGAAGATTGAGGGCCTTCACCATGCCGGATTCCCATGCCCTTTGCAGGGATATAGAGGGTGCCAAGGAAGAGATGCTTGTACGAATGAACCTGGCAATGTCCATAATGAAAGGTATAGGGCTAAGTACCGAAGACGACCTGGAACTCGTCATACGCTGCACAAAGGAATTTTTCAACGAGCACAGTGAATTTCTAACCGCTCTTGCAAAAAATTACGGTAGGCCCGCCCTGCTGGAATTGTGGGATGACAGGTTCTTTTACTTTATCATGAAGTACGAATTCAACTTTGTAGATCTTTTGGGCAGAGCAAGTGCTTTGGTAACAGACCAAATAGACATAGAGAACGGCGAGAGGTACGGTATAACCTACGTGAACGAAGACGGGGAGGAACATCACCCCATCATACTTCACCTATCGCCAAGCGGTGCTATCGAACGTGTGATCTTCTCTATACTGGAGAAGGCGGCTATGGCAGGTAAAAAAGGTAAAAAACCCGCATTTCCCTACTGGCTCGCCCCCACACAACTTAGGTTCATTGCAGTATCGGAAGAACATGTGGAATATGTTGAAGAACTAGCCGACAAATTCCATGATGTGAGAGTTGACATAGCCGATACCGACAGGACCGTCGGTCGTAAGATACGGGAGGCGGAGAAAGAATGGATCCCTTATATCGTAGTTATAGGTGACAAAGAGATATCGGAAGGTATGCTTTCAGTCAGGATACGTGAGGAAGGGAAACAGGTCGACATGTCCCTTGATGAACTCAGAGAGATACTCAAAAAAGAACAAGGGGAACTGCCTTTTAGAGGACTTCCCGTACCATGTTCTTTGAATAAAAGACCCATCTTCGTAGGATGAACAACAATCTTTATATTAAGGAAGCAATCTCTTCGACACCTTAACGTCCAAGAGGATTACCATGGGAAACATAAGACCAACATACATAAAGAGAGTCGCGATCGAACTCGTTCAGAAGTACCCCGATGAGTTTAAGTTAGACGATTACGAGCATAACAAAAAGATGGTCGAGGAGTTGACCGACGTCGAATCAAACATGATGCGAAACAAGATAGCCGGATACATAGTCAGATATCTTAACCGTGGTAATTAATATACTTTTTTGATGGCGTCCTCTGCCACAGAGACGCAGGCCAAGAGATCATCCAGGGTGTGGAGTAATTTCATAGGTGAATCAGCTTGTGTAATGCATTTTCAGGTTCCGGGTGTACCTCGAATATGATCCCGTCAACCTCGATAGCCACCGCGATGTAATTTGCTTTTTAAGAGTAAAAATTTTCAATACCGTCATGATAAGTGTAAAAGTTTTAAAAAGCAGAAGATACGTACTGATACTTGATAAAATGGGAATATTAGCAAAGGATATAGCAAAATATATCTGTGAAAAAAAAGAAACTTCATTGGGTGACACGCTATACAAAAGATTCATCACAACCCATATTGATTCTGTAGAAGAGGTCAGGAAGATCAGGGAGAGAAATTGAATATGAAGTTATTCATAGACACGAACGTTTTTATATCCGCTATATTCGGTGAAGAAGAACGTTCCGAGATAGCAAAAGAGGTTTTAAAGCAAGAATTCCACAGGAATAATCTATTCCTCCTTTCGTAGCGATTTCTTAGAAATCTCTACAATCCACCAGTCTATAGTGTAGCGGAGCGAACAAAACTTGTTTTGTGAGTTGTTAGAACTCGTTCTGACTGACGAACGGTGACTGGTGGTCAAAAACCCCGATAAAACCACAATCTATTTTTCGTTCATTGATGCTTTTGGTAGAGGTAGCGAGTCTGCCCTTGAGCGACCAAGGGCAGAAATCGCGCGCTACCAGGAGTTGTTTATATGAAAAAAGGTCGAAATAGCTTGAGCTGTAGCTCTAGCATAGGAAAAAACACGCAACATATGAGTTTCAAGGTAAAATATTGCCATAAGATATTCGATGACAAACAAGTAGAAAAACGTTGTGCTGAAATATTCTGGAAAATAGATGCAGAACATGATGATATGTCCCTACATGAGGTTGGTTTCGATAGAGATCATGTACACATCGATATTGATTGTGGGCCAAACTATGCACTAAAAGATATTGCAAAAAAGTTCAAAGGTACGTCCGGTAGGAAACTTCTGAAAGAATTTCCGTACCTGAAGAAGAAATATTTTTGGGGCAGTGGCTTGTGGAGTCCAGCATACTATTTTGACAGCATTGGTGATAAGACAGAAGGTGAAATGGACGAATACATTAGAAACCAGGGCCACAAGAAACCAAAGACTAAGTTTGTTGATGGACAACAAACCTTGGATTGTTTCATCCTCGCCTAGCCAACCAAGAGCGTGCCCGCTGAGGATAACGATAGTTATCCGAACATGCCACCCAGTCTATAGTGAGCGGAGCGAACAAAACTTGTTTTGTGAGTTGTTAGAACTCGTTCTGGCTGACGAACGGTGACTGGTGGTGCGGACACGCTTATTGACATCTGGATGTGGTCAAATATACCTCTTTACTTAATCTCATGGAGATCAGGAGTGTCTTATCAAAGAAAAAACAGGTATCTAAAATTGAAATCGAAAAAGTAATCGATGATATCACCCATGGGACAGAAATAATCATACCAGATTCATCTAATTTTTTAAAGAGTAGTGAGTTTCAAAAAACCAGGATTCTATGTTGGTTACATTTGATTCAGAACTGATCCATCACGGAGCAGTAGAACCGGAAAAGATATTAGAGCAATTTTGAATCTCTTTTTATCACATAACAGTGGACATATAATTCGGTCACCAAACCGGAGTAACTAGAGTTCTTTAACAGTGTCCTCGGCTATAGCCACACATGCAAGAAAATCATCCAGGGTGTGGAGTAACTTCATAGGTGAATCACCTAAGGCTTCACAGTGTATTCTAGAACCGTGAACCTCGACCTTTATGTAACCTTCATTGTCCGGCGAGAGTGCTCCGGCGATGTACTTTGCTGTTTCACGGTCTTCGTATTCCAAGATCGTCTCGCATCTTATGGATGACATGTTTGTAGTATAGTAATTGGATTGATTTATAAGTATCGAGAAGCCATGAGAATGTAT
>JAFDTZ010000189.1 GCA_019594305.1 Thermoplasmata archaeon | reverse complement strand
TCTTTACATCTGAAAAATACGTTTGACAGTCCTTGCAGTAGTATTTTTGTACTTTGCCTTTGGATGTGTTTCTGATACCTGATCTGATTATGTTGTCGTTAGATGAACACACTTGGCATCTCATGATCTTCATCAACCTAGGGGAGCGTGTAATAAAAGGCTTGATATAATACTTTGGATTGGGGATTGGGATCGGAATTGGGGGTTGGGGATCGAGATATCGCTTGAGCTAATGGAGGGGGCGTATTGGAAAATAGGGAAGGATTTTCCAAATGCAGTACAGATATAATCTGTAATACGTATGGAGAAAATAGTGAGATTTTCTAAATATGTCGGAATGGAATACCAAATACTTGAATAACTAGTTGATTCAAGTGCATTAGGAACGAGTTCCTGAAAAGTATTAGAGAAAAGATTGGAATCTAGATTTATAGTTTCATTGCTCTATCTCGTCTATAATCCTTTTGATCTCATCCTTAAGTTCAGGAATATCTCTTTTAACCGTATCCCATACCGCGTCTATATCCACACCAAAATATCCGTGGATCAGTTTATTCCTCATGCCAGCGATCCGCAACGGAAGTGAGGATGAAGTGGGACTAGTTCCACGCCATGTCTTTCCATGGTACATTCGGATAACTAACTCTAGTATTATCAGATAGATACTTAGTAGCTTCTACAGGAATTTCGCAGAAATTCCTTCGAGTCTAGGAATCTTTGATTCCAGCTAATCACCGATTATCTCTATTTGTCTGATAACAGCGGATCGAACTAGTTCGTTGCTCTTAAACTCCTCTTCATCCATGTTTTCTGTAAAACTCTCTATATTCGAGATAGAATCTAATATGTGGTGTAGATAAGCACTATCGTCTTTGGTCATCCATATACCTCTTTCATCTCTTTGTGTACAGTATCCTTTATGTACGGACTCAAGGCCCCATCTGTGATAAGATCCACCTTTATTCCGATGGTTTCTGACAATTCCCGTTCGATCCTTGCCAGTTCTAAAAGACTTTTCGTTTCCGAGAAAGTAACAAGGACATCGATATCGCTCTCCGGTTTCTCTTCATCGTTAATATATGATCCAAAGATCGCAACCTTTATCGCTCCTTCTTGCTTTAGATGATCTGCGATATCCCGATATACATCGTCCTTGTTCATTTTGGAAACTCCTTTGTCATATCTTTATAACTTTTCGATGACTTAAATATTTCTGTTTTTGGTTATCAGTATGTACTAAAGGAACAGGGTTCCTAAGTGTGTGGATAGTAAAGTGGGGCTTCCGAAGAAGAGATGGATCAGCTCTCGAGATGATCTGTTTTAAAACTTGTTGGGGGCGGCGGGGGATAAACTGACGCAGATCGTGTACGAACTACGTCAGGTGGCAACCGGATTACATCCTTCGCTTTCTTTCGGAATTAGAGTAATTCCGAATTACCATCAGAATAATGTTCTATTCTGATTAGGTCTCGGTTTTGAACCTCGAAATCAGACGCTGTTCGTGTCTACTGGAATTTTAATTGAAAATTCCATCGATATTTAGAATTTTCGAAGAAAATTCTGAAACATATGATTGACCTGCCGAAGTTCATAATTTTTTGGGGCATAACTGCCGAGTTTCATAATGATTTTAGATGGGAGTGGGAGGTAGAAGTTTGGATGTCTGGATGTGGTGGATACCGGACGAGTTTCATAATTGGAGGGGGTGGAGGGTGGTAACTTTTGATCCCAAGGTGGTCTGATTTTAACCTGAACAATCGTTCTTTTAAGTATTCAAAAAGAGTTTTCGTACAGGGTTTTCAAGGTGTTGTATCTTCTCGCGCGAGATCAAGAATTTCTTTGAGTTGTGTAAGGGGACGTTTATCTTTTCTCACTAATGGAATATCACGGTCGGGGAGTGCCTTTTTCAATATTTCTTCAACTTTTTTTATGTGTTTCTCTCCGCCTTCCGGTAATTTATCTAGATAGTATTCAAATCTATCACGGTATGGTTCACCGGTTTCAAATATTTCTATCATGTTGTCTATCTCTTCAGGAGATAATTCTTGTCTGATAGCTTCTTTAAAAAGTGTTTTATGTATATTTATTCTTCTTCTTAAGTTATCATCTTCTTTTATAAGAGGTTTAACCCCGAAGAAATAACTGAATATCATTATAAATGGAACTGTCAGTATAAGAAAACCAATCATAAAAAAATCCCCGCCACCGAAAT
>JAFDTZ010000160.1 GCA_019594305.1 Thermoplasmata archaeon | reverse complement strand
CCAAAGGCTTTGCTGCCGCCATCGCTCTATATCTACTCTTCGGTGATAAAGTAAAAATCGTAGTTAGATTGAAAAATATGAAGCCGGATAAGGAAAGGCTAAAAAAACTCTTCAAGATCGGTGCTCCCGCCAGCATAGGCAACAGCGGTACGGCCTTCGGGTTCGTCGTGCTTACCTTCATTATCGCCCGAGTACACAGTAGCGAAGCATCATTGGCAGCCTACAACGCAGGTGATCGTGTTCTCGGAGTCATGTTCATCCTAATGGGTGGTCTTGCAATAGCCATGAGTTCCATGGTTGGCCAGAACCTAGGCGCGGACCAGAAGGAGAGGGCCCATGAAGTGGTTAAAAAAGGTGTAATTACACTTGGGGTAGTGATGGCCATCTGCGCTGTAGTAATATTCTTCCTGGGAAGGAACTTTATCATTCTGTTCAACCAGGACCCGGAGGTAATCCGTATCGGAACGGAGTTCCTATTGATATTCTCCCTGAGCATGCCTTTCTTCGGGCTTTTCAGGGCTGCGAATGCTGTCTTCGAGGGTTCGGGCCATACAAAGTACATGATGGCACTCGACATCCTTAGGTTATGGGGACTGCGTGTTCCCCTTTGCTATATTTTAGCGATCTACATGGGTATGCAATCAACCGGAGTCTGGATCGGGATGGGGCTCAGCAATGTTATATCCGCCGTATTTGCACTGCTAGTGCTATCTACGGATAGATGGAAAGAAAAGGTGATCAGTGATACTAAACCAAGTATTTCGCGCGTCCAAAGGCGGAGTTAGAAGAAGGTAGTGGGGCCGCCGAAATTTGAATTCGGGTTCCTAGCTCCCCATGCTAGAAGGATGGACCAAGCTACCCTACGGCCCCGGAGTGATTACCCTAGTACCTCATTACGTCATCAATCAAATCCTTATGAGACAGTATCATCCGTCGACAGCAGTATCTATCCATGCCAAGTTCGTCGAGAACTTCGCCTGGATCGTCACCGTTTTCTACACGGTTCCGGTATATCTCATAGTCGTTACCGATCACCTTTCCACATGTAAAACATCTTACTGGGATAATCATATTTTACATCACCTGTATGATTTCTGACGCTTTTTCCTTGCACCACGGCCCATTGGCTGCTTTGGTAATTTTCGACGGGGATCTGATACAAGAAGACTCCTATCGTACTCTTTGAACAGCTCCTCAAGTTCGCTGTCCTCAAAAAAGTCTACAAAGCATAAAGCAATAGCCGTTCTTGATGCTCCAGCCTGACCTGTTACACCGCCGCCTTTTACATTTACGTATATGTCAACCTTATTGGCCCTATCAGCGCCAACAAGTTGGATAGGCTCTCTTATCTTAAGCCTTGCCATTTCAGGCTGGTGTATGTCCAAAGGTATACTGTTAATTCGGATTCTACCTCTGCCCTTTTTCATTGTGGCTTTGGCTATGGCGGTTTTTCTTTTTCCGGTTCTGGTAATAAATTTTTTATTTGTCATTGTTTAACCTCTAAAATTTAGCGCCTAGGTGTTTTGATATATCTTCAAGGGAGGTACATATCACGCCTTCGGCCCCCTTCACATCTTTCCCCAATGTTTTAACATCTTTGAATTTTTCGGGTACACCTATAAATGCCTTAAAATTTTTATATGCATCCCTACCTTTGGGTTGCTGGTACGGCAACATACCTCTCACAGTACGTCTAAATATTCTCTCAGGTCTCCTGGGATAGAAAGGACCTTTTCTTTGTTTTCCTCTAGCTCTTCTTGAGCGATACTCGGCAAAGATATCGACCCTTTTACCGGTGACTACTGCTTTCTCAGCGTTAATAACACTTACCTCTTCACCCTCTAATAGGTCTTTAGCGATAATACTTGCCAGCCGCCCCAGTACCTTATCTTCTGCATCGTAGACCTTCATCTTTTCACCCCATTATCCTAATTCCACTGCCCTTTGGATTCTTTTCTGCCATCTCACGTATGGTAAGAAATTTTCCTCCGGACTTTTCGATGGTCGTTCTAGCCTTTTCACTCGCCTTGAAAGCACCTACTGTCAATTTCTTGTTAAAAAATCCTGATGCAAGAACTTTACCAGGAACTAAAACTAAATCACCATCGCTGGTGCATCTCTGGATGGTGGAAAGGTTGACCTCAGCCCAATTCTTGGAGGGCTTTTCCAGCCTCTCCGCCACGTCTCGCCAGATGGGTGCTTCTTCTTTTCGCGCCTGAGCCTTGAGGTCTTTTATCAGACATACAAGGATAGGGTTCGTCTTTTTTTCTATTGCCATATCTGACTCCTCCGGGTGTCAGAATTTCATTTTTGAAATTCCAAGTTAGTGGGAATGTTACATTCCAACGACATGGGGAAGTATCGGCAATCAGAAGGGATGGTATTTATAAATGTTACTATGCATATTCCCTCGATAACCGCCCTTAACTTTATATATGTATGTTTTATAACCATATTATGGATGGAATACGAACAGGTGGACAACAGTTGTTCAGCGAGGATAACGCACAAAGGGTCCAGGAGATAACCCATTCGATATTTGTTTCTGATGGTATGGAGATTGAACAATACCTACAGGGAATAATATCCGCGAAATCTTTTCTAAACTCCGTTGAAGCAAAGATATATCCATATCAGAACGGTACTCGTATAGAGATCGACCATGGCATATCAACTATTGGTCTTATCATAATAATCATAGGTTTGGCACTGGGTGGTGTTATCGGTATAGTCCTCCTGGTCATATGGTATCTGAAGTATGATTCAATCAAAAGCGAACTTAAGAGAGTATTTCCTGCATACTTACCTCCACCACCGCATCAAAATTATATGTCAGGACCAATGCAGCAGCAATAGATGGTTTACCCGTAGATTACCATCAGGATGGCATCCTCACTGTCCTCGTAATAGTTATGTATGATTCCACTTGATGTAAAACCCATTTTCTTATAAAATTCGTAGGCTCCTTTATTAGATACACGAAGAGTAAGTGTTATCTTCTTAGGATCAATGGAAGAGAGAAGATTGTCTAGCAATTTTTTGCCTATCCCCTTTCTGCGATATTCAGGCCGTACAGCTATGGAAACTATCAACCCATTCCCGGTGGCAATGGCATATCCTATAACCCTGTCTTCATAAAGGGCCACCACGAAAAGTGGGTAATCTAAAAAACTTTCAAATATTTCCCGCTCGTAAGGTTGTTGGAAAGATTTGTGTTCTATCTCCATCACCTGTTCCAGATTGTTTCTCCGGCATTTTTTCAAACCTATTTTCATGTTTATAGCGGTAAACGAAACTCACGGGGATTAAAGTTTCGCTTATGAAATGTTTTCAAATACTTGTTTTACGACCGACGGAAATGAACCTTCGCATTATTCCGTCATATATCGTGTTCCACCATCTCGCCCGTTTCCATGTAGACAACCCTTTCCACTATATTACAGGCATGATCCGCTATCCTCTCCAGATAACGGATTACCAGCACATATTGTGTGCCTATGGTTATGTTCCTGGAATCCTCGATCATATAGGTCAATACTTCACGGAATATCTCGTCGTATAGTGCATCCACCTTTTCCTCATTCTCGTAAATTGGCTGTATTTTTGTCTCATCTCCCTCCACGAATGCGTCTATCGCCATATCCACCATATCGATGGTTAGCTGAGCCATGTAGGGTATCGATACCAATTTCTTCATATGAGTTTTATCCAGCATCCTGCGTGTAACCTTTCCTATATCCATTGAATAACGACCGACCCTATCCAGATCGGTGATAATTTTTAAACAGGTGCCTATAAAACGCAGGTCCTTTGCAACGGGGGCCTGGAGTGCTATGAGATTCAGGCTTTTTCTCTCGATAGCCCTATCGTAGGCATATATCTTGCCGTCGATATCCTCAACCTCTTTTACCTTATTCTCGTCCAAATCCACAAATCCTTCTGTCGCTAGGGATATGGCATTAGAGGAAAGGTCGCCCATCTCCTCTACCATCCTTTTCAGTTCCTTCAACTCTTCATGATATGCTTTTCTTGCTTCTGGTCCCAT
>JAFDTZ010000067.1 GCA_019594305.1 Thermoplasmata archaeon | reverse complement strand
GGGCATAATCACCTCGTTCTTCGTCGGGTATCTCAAGTTGTATATCTATATCGAGCACCCTGGAAACTTCATCTTTTATCTCCTTTTCAAATTCAAGTAATACATACATCTATTTACCCCACACGGAACCTTAGTATGGCTGCCAGACCTCCGAAGGCATTGAGTAGAAGTTCGCCCTCTTCGGATTCGTCCGATATCAGTTCTACCTCAGATCCCACTGATTTAGCTAGCTCGTGTAACTCGTCTACCAAGTCCACTTTTTCTATTATTTCCATGGATGAACCACACTCAGGGCATTTTGGAAGTACGGATACCGACTTTATAGTTCTTTCAGCTTCATGTCCGCACTCCAGGCATTCTACATCTGCTCTAACTCTATCGATGCCATCGGACACCAACACTATATCTACGGCACCCATGATCAAGGCCTTTCTAACGTGCTCCTCACCGTAGGTGGCAAGACTTCCTGTAGGCTTTTTTATCTCTTCCATCAACCGATTCATCAATTTCTTCTCCTTCATCACCTCCAGATCGGAGAGAGTGTCCTCGGCCATATTAACAAGTTCTTTAAGACCGTATTCATCGGTATATCCCGTGTTGAATCGCTCGATTATCTTCTTTTCCAGTTCATGATGAAGGTAGCCTCCGTCGGCAAAATCATCTTTAGTTCTACCCGGGCCGCCTATAAGAAGCCCCTCCATGTTCTCGTTTAAAAGTAGTGTATTTGCCTTTTCACCTACCTTTTTAAAGTACTTGTGAGCGGCCTCCTCAATCAGCCGTTCGAATCGTTGTGCGGATTGCCCTCCTTTGGAGTGTTTGCTGGGAACCAAAGACTGTATGTTCTTAAGCATCTCCACCCGATTACCGTTGAGAATGCCTATGGTCGCCTCACTTCTGTCAACGACTATGAGACCGTATATCTTTTTCTCTCCCATCATCGCACGGAGGGGTTCTATGTAGAACTCGGAATCACAGCGATAAAGAAATGTTTCAACCGGCTGCGGTGGTTCAAGTGATTCGGAAATCATATCCGTCTGATCTCCCGCTGTAGATATGTGACCAACGAAGAACACGACACCGTTGGAAGGGGGCTGCTTGAAATATTTGAGTTTTGCCAGTATCGACTTTAATGCGGCCTGTACGTGTTTCTTTGTAGACTTCGATTTGATGTTGGAGCTCTGTGACATCTCCTCTCTAAGGTATGCCGCAACGTCCGATATCTGCTTGTCGGGGGGTATGTAGAGTGAGATAAGCTCCGTTCCTCTACCCTTGAGCTCCTTGATTTTTTCAAGTGATTTTTTGAACTTGTACTCTTGTTTTTTAGTCATATCCATATAGACCAGTTCCAACCTTCCACACAATGAATGATGTTAAAAATATTTCGTATGCGTATAGGGTCTATCCGAACGTTTATTAACGGGCCATTTATCCATCCATGGATAAATTGCTAAAAAGTAACTGTAATCGGATGTTGACGCTGTCAATTTGCTTAGCCTTTGTTACAGGTACCATGGTAATTCACCTCACTGAAAATGTCGATGCCGCTATAATCGAAGTTGGAGACGGGATGGAATACGAGTGCATTAACTCGGCATTGGAGAATGCTACCGATGGTGATACTATACTCATACACCAGGGGACTTATCAAGAAAATATATTGGTGGAAAAACAATTGGTGATCAGAGGAACGGACAGCACCGGTGTCATAATAGATGGTTCCGATGATGATATCGCTGTTAACATAGTTGCAGACGGAGTAATATTCAATAACCTTTCAGTCATCAACGCTGGTATCGGAGTCAAAGTTCAGGGCGATAATGTGCATGTTGAAAACTGTCATGTTAACAACTCGGATAAAGCAATCGTTCTCTATAATGTATTAGGCGGACACGTTCAAGATGTGACCATTTCAAACTCCGAAGATGGAATACTAATATGGCACTCCGAGGATATATCAATTTTTAACGTGACAGTGAACGCACCCTTACAGAATGGTATAAGATTATCGGAATCGTGTGATATCATTATCGACGGGTGTATTATAACAGATCCGGGATACCATCCGGTTTATGTTAGTCGCTCTAATGAAATATTTATCGACGACTGTTTTTTTTCAGGTGGAAGCCACGGACTTTTCCTATACAAATCCCAATCTATTACACTCACTCACAATCATATGGCTAGAGGTATAGGTATTAATGGTGATTCTTTATCATTCTTCGATTCGCACTTCCTTGAGAACAATACAGTTGATGGTGGTGTATTATACTATCTTCGGAGTATAAACGGTATAAACATGACTGGCATAACTGGTCAGATCGTACTGGTAAACGTAACCGAAAGTGTTGTGTACAACAGCATTTTTTCAGACCTGGAGACCGGAATGATACTAGCTTATTCAAATGATAATATACTAGTAGGTAATACCATGGGGAGCAATTTCGAAGGTGTAAAATTTATCGCATCCACGGAAAACACACTGCATCACAATAATTTTATCAATAACACCCGTCAGGTCTATTCGCCGGACAATTCATCCAAAGAAAATACTTGGACAGACGGGTTGGGCGATGGAAATCACTGGAGCGATTATCATGGTATAGACGACGGAAGCAACGGCGGGTATCCGGGTGATGGTGTAGGTGATACGGAGATACCCCACCCCTTTGATGACAAAGGGGGAGGGTATCATCAGCTCGACTCCGAACCTCTTATAAATGCTACAAAGACCGTAACTACATACATACATCTAAACTCAGGTTGGAATTTTGTTTCCCTCGAATTAGTGACGCCTTCTCACCAACTCGCTGATGTTCTGGAGTCTGTAGATGGAATGTACGACAAACTCATAGTCTATGAGGCACAGAGTTGGTTCAGTTTCGTAGACGGTAGACCAAACCTCTTCAATAACTTTAATAAAATTAATCGCAGCATGGGCTTTTGGATACACATGATGGAACCAGGGAATCTCACGGTGACCGGTACAACTCCTGCTCGTACCAAGATAGTACTTAACCCAGGCTGGAACATGGTGGGCATGCCTTCAGCTACCGCCTTTTACGGTGAAAATTTACCCGAAAATGTGACTATCGTTGGATTGTTCAATGATAGTATGGAATATATGCTGGAATACCATAACGCCGGTGATGTAATATATCTACCAAATAATGGGTACTGGCTCAAGCTAGAGGGCGATGTATCCGTTGTTTGGAATGTGGTGTGGTGTAGTTCATGAGGATATGGGACATAGAGCCGGAAAAATTGTGCAGACAGCATCTGCTTGGCGAACATCGCGAATTGCATGCTATATGGTGCATAATCACGGAGGATAAACAGGGATATCGTAACCACCCGGAGGTTAAAAGGTGGGAGAGGAAATTGAAGGCATTGTTCCTCAGACATCATAATTTAGTCGAAGAGATGTCGAGAAGGGGCTATGATCATAAGAGTTCACTTGATTCATCTCTTGCCGTGGGCGAGGGGGTTCAGGATGAGTACCTAGATTCTATTGAAGAACAGCACGAGATATTGAAGAAAAAAGGCTGTGATTGTAGTGTATAATGGTAGGGGCACTTGTCGATCGTAATCGTCTAACTAAAGAATCTCCCAATCGTCTCCGTCAAGTGAAGAATGATGTTTTACCGGTCTTTTTGGTAATTGTGATTCAAAAAAGCTCGGAGTTCGTTTCGTTTCTTCAACAGCTTTAGACTCCCTGGGTTTTTTATTTCGTCTTACGTTGACTTTTCTCATGTCCTGCAGTCTTTGCTTCGAATGAAATGCTGCCCTGCGCTGTTCCGGAGCGACTCTAGATACGCTTGCGGCAGCGGGTTGATATGAGGTCATCCAAGGCACGTTTATCATTATGTTCGGGCTCTCTTTATTTTCTGCCCGTAATATCTCCCTCTCTTTATCGACGGTTATCACACCTCCGATGTACGCGAAAATAGCCGTTAGTATGTAGCTGTTAGGTGAGTAGGGCAAGCCCCCTAAAACCGATGTGAAGAACGAACCCCAGTATAGTTCCATAAAACTCGCATAGGGGGCGATTATCTCGATCTCCGATATCATCACTACAATGGAGGCCGGTGCCATAAGTGTTCCCGATACTGATGCAGGTAATAAGGCGTGGCTTATTATGTAATATGCAGATGCAACTACTATCAATCCGACTATGGCTGCGAACAATCCTTTTTTGGGTCCGCCTGTTCTTCTACCACCTACATAACCGGCCAACATGGGGCCGAATAGGGGCAGCCACCATAGTAACGCAGATAGTACGATTATATACTTCACACCGCTCCAAAAATCATATGTTACCGTACCGAACCTCTTGATCTTATCGCCAACGGTATCAGGCTTTGCTCCCCCCGGTGGGTTAATTCGAATAACCCCTTGGTCTAATAGCCGTTTTGTGACGGGGTCAATTTCATCTTCCTTTTTCTTTTTCCTTCTGAAGCGCATCCTATCCCGGTCCAATTAGGGTCAGACACGTTGTCTGACACATATAATAGCGACTTATGACTATTTAAGCTTTTTGTCCGTCAGACTTAAATTAAACGCGATAGTATCTTTTCTACTTGCCCCAGATGCTTATCGCCAAGGGCTTCAGCTCTGTTCTTATCCTTTGCCTCCGAGTATATCCTCACCTTAGGCTCCGTGCCGGAAGGTCTTATTAGCACCCAACCGTCGTCATAATATATCTTCAACCCGTCGGTATCGTCGTAATCGCATTCGTTGTAAAAGGACTTTAACTCTTCCATCAACCTTTCTTTCAACTCATTCCTGCACTTCAATCCCCTCTTGTCAAGGGAATACTGAGGTAATGAATCCACAAGACTAGACAGGGAACCTTTATCAGCTACGAGTTCGACTACTTTAGCTGCGGTCATAGCAGCATCCCTGCAGTATTGATGATCCGAGAATATCAGTCCTCCGTTCTCCTCACCGCCGAAGATGGCCTTACGTTCTATCATCTCCCTTGCCACTATGGGTGAGCCAACAGCGGTATATACTAGTTCCCCACCCTCTTCTTCTACTACGTCTTTAACACTGCTGGAAGAGCTGACGGGTGTGACCACGGTACCTCCGCCATGTTTCTCCACCTCGTTTTTTGCGACCAATGTAAGTGTCCTATCCCCGTGTAGGAATCTTCCGTTTTCGTCGATGAATATCGCCCTATCCGCATCTCCGTCGTTAGCTATCCCAAGGTCTGCATCTGTTTCCTTGACCATGGATATTAGGTCACGTAAGTTCCTTTCCGTGGGTTCACTTTCGTGGCCAGGGAATGTACCGTCCGGTTGTGCGTTCAATGTGATCACTCTACATCCGAGTTCCCTTAGTATCGCCGGGGTGCTATAGGTGCCCACACCGTTGGCGCAGTCCACGACCACCTTTAGTTTCGCTTTCTTGATCAAATCCTTATCAACATTGGCTAATACTGCTTGATTATAACTTTCTATACCATCGTCCGATGATAATCTACCTACGCTTTTCCAATCCACAGTTTTGAATTCAAGCGTGAAATATATTTTTTCGATCTCCTCTTCCTTCCATCTGACCAATTCAGTACCATCCCCGTCCACACACTTGATGCCGTTGAATCGCGGCGGGTTATGTGATGCGGTTATCCCGATACCCAGATCTGCCTTCTCCCTGGTGTACATCTGTAATGCGGGTGTAGGCACTTCGCCTATGTCGATCACGTCACATCCGCATGCCATCAGTCCCGATGCTACGCTACTCTTCAGCATGTGATTGGATAACCTAGTATCCGTACCTATCGCCACGGTTCCTTCTCCAAGCCAAGTTCCTATGGCTTTGGATAATCTAAGGGCAAAATCGATGTTCATATCCTCGTTGACAACACCTCTTACACCGTTGGTGCCGAACAGTTTTTTCATTTTTCTTCACCGAATTTTTTGTTTATGTACTCATTGCCTTTTTCAAGGTATATATCGTCGGATATCAGAGTATCGGCCACCTTTACATTTTCTTCCAGTATTACATCGAATCCGATTATACTGTTCTTTATCACACATCCTCTATCTATCTCAACACCGTCGAATATTATGGAATTGGATATCTCGGATCCCTCAATCGTACAGTCCATACCTATAGACACGTATTCACCAGGCTCCCCGTCCACATAGCTTCGTTCGCCCAGCACATATTTAACTCCGTGCTCTTGGAAATACTTGTCGAGAAGTATCTTATTAGCCTTCAAAAAGCTCGAAGGTCTGCCGCAGTCGACCCAGTACCCCTTGAAGTTAAAGCCGTAAAATCCTTTGGATATCAGCTTAGGGAATATCTCACGTTCGAGGGATACTTTTTTTCCTTCCGGTATCAATTCAAGCACCTCGGGTTCGAGTATATAGTGCCCGGCGTTGATAGTATTAGAAAAAGCCTCCCAGGGTTCCGGTTTTTCTTGAAATTTAAGTATCTTGGAATCGTCGTCAAGAGCGAATATACCGAATTCTTCCGGATTTTTAACTTCCCATGCAGAGATGGCAGCGACGGCATCCTTCGAACGGTAAAATTCAATGTAATCTTCTAAATCGATACTGGAGATTATATCCGCATTTATTACGAAAAAAGTATCAGTTAAGTACTCTTCTACATTCTTGACGGCTCCCCCTGTACCTAGGGGTTCGGGCTCGTCAACTATGACTATATTCTTTTTAGATTCCATGTCCTGGAAGTACTCCCTTAGCATCTCGATCTTGTAGTTTGCCGCTATTATAACTTCATCAACCTCGTCTGGTAGCGAATCCACAACATGCTGTATCAAGGGCTTGTTCATTATCGGCAGGAGAGGTTTAGGCGTGGTATATGTTAACGGCCTCATCCGCGTCCCGAATCCTCCGGAAAGTATTACTGCTTTCATAAGGGAAAAGTATCGGTAATGGTGTAATAAAGATTACTATACGAATCTCATCCTCAGTTCATATTCGCCATACATCCTCTTCTTGTCGATGTCATACCCCATCTTCTCGAATACCCTAAGCATCTTCTTGTTGTCTGCCAGCACCTCGGCGGTGAACCCGTAAAGACCCCTATTCTTTGCGATGGTGGTAAGGTATTCCAGCAGTACCGTACCGATACCCTGCCCTTGATATTCGTCCCTGACCATTATGGAAACCTCGGCTACGTTTTGTCCTTCCTTAATTCGGTAATCCGCCTCGGCTACCATACGGTCCGGTCCCTCAATCTCAGGGTCGATGACTACCAGTGCCATCTCCTTGTTATAGTTGATCTGGACGAAATCCTGCCTTCTCTCGTGGGGCATATCCTTCCTGGGACTCATGAACCTTCGGTATCGGCTCTCTTCCGAAAGTGCGTAGAAGAGGTCCTTGAGAAGTTCCTCGTCCGTAGGCTTCATAGGTCTGAACAGGTATTCCTTACCGTTTATTTCTCTGATAACCTCCAGTTCCTCGGGATATCTGCCTTCCTCGCCGATCACAAGTATCTGGTCTTTGAACACTAAATTTCGTTCTTTTGCTTCTTTCAGTAGCTGTTCTCTGAACTTGGGATGTGCGATGTTGATGAGCTCCATGGCACGCTCGCGTATGTTTTTACCGTGTAGGTATGCAATCCCGTACTCTGTTACAACGTACTGTACATCTCCTCGAGTTGTAACCACTCCGGCGCCTTCGTTAAGATGACTAACTATCTTGGATATCTCTCCGTTCTGCGCTGTCGATGAAAGAGCGATTATTGATTTACCGTCGTCTGCATAGGTAGCTCCCCGCATGAAGTCCGCATGGCCGCCGATACCGCTGTAGAAGCTGTATCCCAGTGAATCGGCGCACACCTGTCCGGTTAGGTCCACCTGCAGAGCGGTGTTAATGGCAGTCATCTTGCGGTTCTGTGCGATGGTGAAGGGATTGTTGGTGTAGTCCGTGGGTCTTAACTCTATAGCCGGGTTGTCGTCAACGAAGTCGTATAGTTTACGGGTACCCATGAGGAAGGATGCAACGCTTTTACCGGGATTGATTGTTTTTTTTCGATTATTGACCACTCCCTTCTCTATCAGGTTCGCCAGATCTTCGGACAGCATCTCGGTATGTATACCTAAGTTCTCTTTTTCATCCAGGAACTCCATTATGGCGTTAGGTATGTTCCCGTATCCGATCTGCAGAGTAGCACCGTTCTCTATCAGTGTGGAAACGTGCTTTGCGATCTGTTTTGCGGTTTCCCCGGTGGTAACGGGTTCGAATTCCAATAATTCTTCTTCCTTGTAAACCAGATAATCGATATCCTTAACGTTGACGAAGGTATCTCCGTGTACACGGGGCATATGTGGATTAACCTGTGCGATCACCAACTTTGAATTCTCCACGGCGGCCTTGATTATATCTACGGCAACACCAAGGCTTACCCAGCCGTGTTCGTCCGGTGGTGAGACCTGGATCAGCGAAACATCCAGGGGTACTCTACCGCTCTTGAACAACTTGGGTATGTCCTTCATGAAGATGGGTGTGTAATCCGCGGTACCCTTTGCCACCGCATCTCTGGTGTTATCGTCGACGAAGAATGCGTTATGCCGAAAACGATCTTTGTATTTATCTTCGGTATACGGCGCAACACCCAGGGTCTGTATATGAAATATCTCCGTATCGTAGAACTGATTGGCCAGTTCGGCTAGATTCTTAACCAGATACTGAGGTTCGGCCGCTCCGGAGCCGACGAACACACGCTCTCCTCTACCTATCTTCCCCAAGGCCTTCTCGACATCCACATAGTCTACATCGTACGGCATTTTGGTTACCCCATATGGGAGGTGGGAGGGAATACTTAAGGTTTGTTGGAATATGCATCATGTTTTATCTGTTCATATATGTTATCATTATAAATACCTCCACACACAGAAATCGTTACTCAAACCTTTGTAAAAAATTCAT
Organism: Thermoplasmata archaeon; assembly: GCA_019594305.1. Taxonomy (GTDB): domain Archaea; phylum Thermoplasmatota; class Thermoplasmata; order Halarchaeoplasmatales; family Halarchaeoplasmataceae; genus Haladaptatiplasma. The sequence continues at coordinate 2,500 of JAFDTZ010000067.1, read as the reverse complement.
CCAAATAAAAAGTATAAATGGTATTACTATGGTATACATCACGTAATATGTAGATGAAAACATTACCCGCAAAGGTAACTCAAAGATTGATAAACGAACTGGACGATATCGTTGACGAAGGATGGTATTCCTCTCGATCCGAAGCAGTCCGTGATGCGATCCGACAACTTGTTCGCAAGTATCACGCTGAAAAAATAGAGAAGGATATGGAAGAGGATATTGAATGGGGTCTTCATGGGGAAGATTGAAAGAGCTAGATACAGATGTTAGATAAAAAAGGATTTGATAGGTGGGCCGGGAGCTACGATGAAAACATTGAAGAATCGAGTGAGGGCTATCCATTTGAAGGGTACTATGATGTGCTAATCTTTATTCAGAATTCAATTCGGATAGATGAAAATACGACCATATTAGATTTAGGAATAGGTACAGGTTTATTGCATATGAGCTTTATTCAGAGAATTAATTTCAGTCACAGTTTTCTCTTCTATGAGTAGTCGATAACTCATTAAACAGCCTCATCGAAATCAACGAAATTGCCTTCTTCTCTCCTCTCTTTAATTTCTCCAAGGTCTCTTCCGTAACCGGGATTCTCTTATCAGCTATCGCCATATTACATTGTAAACCATCTACAATGTTTGTAAATTTTGGTAATCTATTGACAACCCAACTCAAAAGGTCTAAAATAGGTGGCAACACGACGAATTTATATAGACGAAGTTTTTACAGACAACACAATGCAAGTCCGGAATCGATAACTTTATTAACATGTGTGACCGTAATTACATTGGTAATTCCTTATGATGAATCTCAAACAGGAATTGTCCTACCTAATGCTGGGACAGCAGGGCGGCGAGAACCGGATCAAGATATTGGAAAGTATAAAGGAGAGGTCTTATAATCTCAATCAATTATCTAATGAACTTGAACTCAATTATCGAACGATAAAACACCACATCGATATACTGCTGGAGTATGATCTGATCGTATCCTCCGGTGAAGGATACGGTGATGTGTATTTTATAAGCCCCAAGTTGGAAAAAAACTACACTCTTTTAAAAGAGATAGAACGCAAACTCCATACGGTTTCAAAATCCCCGGAATTGCACGAAAAGATAAGGGAACAGACCCGAGATGGATTGATCCTCCTGGATGAAACTAAGGATGTGATCTTCCTCAATAAAAGAGCAATGGAGATAACCGGCTACAAAGACGAGGAGCTTCTGGGAAAGAACATAACAGAAATGTTAAAATCAGAGATATATAATGATCTTGAACAGGCGGTCTTAACGAATGATGAGATCGTTAAAAAGAATGTCGATCTAGAAATGAAGAACGGAGATCATATTTTCGTCCTAATCACCATGGATTATTTTCACTTCGATCATGAAAATTATAAAGGATTCTCTCTGCTCTTAACTGATATCACTACAGAAAGAAAACAGAATGATATATTGGAAGCCCTGATGAAACATTCCGATGTGATGATGGCCTATCTAGACTCGAATTTTCATCTGCTTTATGCGAATTCTGCCTACGCTGAGCAAACCGATCATGGCCCGAAGGAACTCGTAGGAATGAATCACTTCGATCTTTTCCCAAATGGTGAAAACAAGAGGCTATTTGAACAGGTGATAGAAGAGAAAAAAAAGAGAACGGTCAAGGATAGAAATTTACTCGTTTCAGAGGGTTCTGATCAGAAGGGTGTGTACTGGTCCTTGGAGCCGGTCGAAGATAACAAAGGCCATCAGGTCAAAGGGTTGGTGCTTTCTTCTTACAAGACCTCTTGATAGTTACAGCAGATTCAAAATATTTTCAGTCGATGTAATTATAACTTTTTTATCACGGATAAGTTCTAGTGCTTTTTCATGTATCGATTCTGAAAAGGCCGCGGTTGAATCTTCCAACAGGATGACACGATAATCGTTTTCCACGGCCTGAAGCACAGAGGCCTCAACGCATTCGTTCGTCAGGACTCCAGCCATTATGAGGGTGTTTATGCCGTCTTCCCTGAGCAAGGAGTCTAGTTCTGTCCCCTCGAACATATCCGGATCGTCCTTGGTGATAACGAGCTCGTCGTTCATGGGCATGATCTCTTCGAGTATCACACCCTCACGATCTAGATCTTCAAGATCAGCTTTTGTGTCTCCACTGGAAAAAGGATGAGACCTGATCTTGGTAAATATTATCGGTATATCAGTTCCTCTTAAGTATTTTAATAGTTTCCGGATGTTTGGGATTATACGGTTTTGTATCCGGTCATGGTAGTAGTCGTATCCCTCTCTCACTCCTAACTCTTCAGCATACTTCAGAACACCGTGTCCCTGGGCGGTTATATTGTACTGCATATCTATGATTATCAGTGCTAGTTTACTCTCTGATAAATCTTCTTGGGTCAACGGCGAAGACAAGTCCTTAAGTGGAATCTCTTTTATCTAGAACACCTGTGGCACCGGTATAACATTTCATGCATATATATCTTTTCATAACGGCATCTTCT
>JAFDTZ010000034.1 GCA_019594305.1 Thermoplasmata archaeon | reverse complement strand
TGGTGGTGATGGAGCTACTTGGGCTGGAGGTGGAGGTGGCTCAACGGAGGTAGTGGGAGTAATGGCAGATAATACAGAGGTATTTCTAGCTGCTGCTGATGCTGGTGGTGGAGGAGCTGAATATGACGCCCCAGGCCCTGGAACTGCCTCTCGAAGCGGGGGCGGAGGTGCAAGAGGTGGTGAAGCCGGTAATGCTGATGATTTTTTTGGTGAAGATGCAGAAGGAGAGGGGTTCGGTGGCGACGGCGGTGATGGGTATGAAAATCAAGTTGATGGACATCCCGGTGGTGGAGAGGTCAACGATAGTTATGTGATCGAACTTACAGCAAATATCACTGGTGATGGATCAAGTGGAGGGGCGTCTCAAGCGGATGGCACAGACGGATACATCGAGATTCAATACTATGCTCCGTATGAAGAAGAAGGCACTCGCATCTCTGAACCACTGGCTTTGGATGGTATATACAGTGCCGGCGATAGCGTTATAGACTGGAACGGTACGGAACCTCAAGATACCAATATACAAATCTACACAGCGGTAACTGACAACGATATAACAGAACCAGAAATATGGGATCTAGCGATCAATGGAGATCCGATCCCATCTATAACTGAAGGTGAAGATCTAACTGGTAAATATCTGTGGACCAGGCAGGTATTATCCACAACAGATACCTCTGTAACACCTCGATTACATGATATCAGCTGTGCTATCTTAGCTCCAGGTTTGTGGATAGGTGTGCAGGATACAGATTGGGACCAGGGGCCAAACTGGGGAGACGGTACCGTGCCGAACCAGGATATAGATATAATCATACCAGAAGGTAAACCACATTATCCCCTAGTAGATAAAGACCTCTCATTACATATTCCAAATATAGTCCAAGGGAGCGATCTGACCGTATTCAATGGAGGGCGTTTGGATATAGTTTCAGGTGGATATCTCAGATTACGGGATTCCATCGTGATCGAGGGAACGTTAGAGATGACGGGAGGTACATTAGACCTCTCAGATGGTTTTAACGGAGCGATCGATATCCAAGGAACTATGATTTTAGATGGGGAACCCACCGATAGACCTGTGATCACTAGCGATTCAACAAATAGAATAAATTGGGATATCAGTGGAGACTTGGATGTTAATAATTTCACTATCGAATATCCTGATTCTGGTGGTGTGAGTTTCTCGGGAACACCAAACATAATATCCCTTGATAACGGTACCTTTGATTTTCCTATGGATGATAGTCCACTGCTCGATCTTTCGGGAGTTGCCTCTATTCCTGAGTACCTATGGGGATTTGTCTTTGATAATACTGGAACGGCAACTTCACCGATCAATGTCAGAGGGGACGACTCAACCCAGGATGTACAATTCAGAGATTATTCAGGATATCTTGCCTCCACACCTGCTATTGCGGATTCTAATGAGGATGACCCCTACGATAGAATCCACTGGGGAGTACATGTGGAAGTGGGAGTCAAGCTTGCTGAAGGAAGTTGTGATCACCCATTCTACAATGATTTAAGGATCGATTATTTCAAACGGGGACTGGGTGCTTTCGTACAAATAGGAGCGGGGCAAACGATTGAAAGCACTAATGTCTGGGCGGACTATAGTAGTACTGTAACTTGGGAAGAATATGTGGAGGGTATAAACAGTGATAGGTGGCATATTGATGACGGAGAACTTCTCGGAGAGAGTGTTGAAACAGTGGAGGATTCATGGGTCAAAGATTATTGGCATCAATATCAGATGACTTTCACTTTTACAGACGAGTTAGAGTGCGGACACCCTGTAGATATACCGGTTACCTACTATCATACCAACACTCAAGTGGGCACTACTACCGATGATACAGTATGGGCTGATTGCGGTAGTAGTTATTCTTATGACGGTGTCCATGATATCAACGATGAGAGATGGTCAACTATTGATGAGCTAGATGTCACTGGGACTATAACAGAAAGTGATACTATTTCACCATCATATTGGCACCAAATGTATATCACCTTTGATTACAATATAGAGAATTGTGAGGATGAAGAAAATTTTGATATTCATGTTAATTATTATAAGTTTGGTACCCCAAATTATGAGCCAATAACTGTGGCCGATTGGGTCGATTGTGATAGTCAATATGAATTCGATCAGGTGCACGTCCATGAGGGTAATGAACGGTGGATAACTTCAGATCAAACCACTGGTACGATAGGTCCAGAAGATGCGGGAACAACGATAACTCTAGGTTATTACCACCAATACTTAATCACCGCCCAGACTTCCGGCGGGTTCCTAGATTCAGAACACAGCTCGACTCTATACTGGCAGTACCTTGGAGGCGAGCTGAATTCGACGACCATCTACGATGATATAACCTACACAGATTGGATGGACTGCGGAAGTACATTCAACGTCTCCACCCCGGTTGACGGTCCCGAAGGTTTGGATAGAGAAGTTAAATACGTTTGTGACGATCATACCAACACAGCAACCGGACCGATGAGCCACACATTCCTGTTCCATGCCGAATTCCCGGCCGATGTTTCCATAGATGGGCCAGGGGCGGGAGCGCAGTTCGGGTGGTCGGTATCCGGTGGTGCGGATTACGGTGCTTCGGGTCATGACGACGTGGTGATCGGTGCTCCGGGATGGGATAGCGATACGGGTGCGGCCTACTTCTTCTACAGTGACGGCAGTTGGTCTATTGGTGAGGTGTTCGGCTCTGCAGATGCGAATGTGACCCGGGAAGGAGAGAATGCCGGGGATAAGTTCGGTTACAGCCTAAGCAATCCTGGAGATGTTTTCGCCGACGGGATATATGCTTCAACGGTAGGTGCTCCGTATCATGGTACAGATGCCGGTCGTACGTATTTGCATGAACTAGGTGAATGGCCGATAGTGGAACTCACTTTCCGAGATATCGATGGAGAGGAAGTCATCGGAGAAGCAAGTTTCCAGACGGTTCAAGGGGCAAGATGGTACAACGAGACCATCGAAACCACCCAAGACTTGATCACACTAGCGACAGGCAACGGAGTGCGTTTGATGATAAGCGTGGTAGGAACACATGGAGACAGTTCCATAGTTCTATCCTACGGTTCGGAGGAGTTCGATTCTCACTATGAGATGAGTCAGGAATACGATATCGGTACCTCTAGGGTAAAGTGGGTAAAAACGTATGAAAATAATGCTCCAACCGAGGAATGGCTCGCTGAATATTCACAAACAGATAGTATAGAGATACGGGCAAATGTGATCTCTCTGACCGGGGAATACGAGAACATAAGCCAAGCAGAGATCAAGATAATGAGTGCCCATGGACAGGTTATCTTGGATTATACAGATATGGGAGAAGCTGTAGATGAGGGTGACAACAGGAGAGAGTTCTCATATACATTCGAAGGTGCAGGTACACTAGATGGTCGTTACAAGGCGATAATTAGAGCTTTCGATAACGAGGGATTAACCGACGAGATCTACGGTGAGACGAACGACAAGATGGTCTGGTTCGAGGTGGTGTCATGAGGATAAAGATACCTAGATCCAAAGCCTTAACGGTTCTATTCGTCATATTTCTTATGTTTACGTCCACCTTTTGGGCACAGATATATGTCAGCCTGAACATGGATGCCGGTCTGGGAATCTATGAAGATGTCGAATCTCTGCAGCTGATGGCCGTAGATTGGAACTCAGATGGTAGAAGAGTTCTACAAAGAGAAGGTGATGTGCTCAAAGTTGATCTGGGTGACTGGGTTGTTGGTACCAGTAAAACATATCCCGCAGCTTTTGCCATTGTGAATCCTGCAGATAAAAGCTTCACCATAAGCAGTGTTTCTCTTGCAGGGGCTCCGAAAAATCTGCAGATATATCTGCACAAGAATATGACCAGACCATCAAATGCTGGACTTGTGAATGTAGATACTATAGAGGAAAATCAAGATACGATGCTGTACTACGATAACGGTACCGTTTACGATCACGGGAGTGGAGGATGGGCACTTGGTCCGGGTTCAGGTTACAGTGCTGAAGATGATCTGATATACGAGAATGAAACTTATCAAGCGACTGCAACTAAAGTAGGCAGCGTCTGGACCTATGATAGAGGTGGTCCGAGAGAAGCAGAAGAGGGAACGGCAAACTTCGTGTGGGTGGAGATGAGTGTAACCAGTTCAGATGCAGATCCTGCTGCAAGATACAAAGGACCGATGGAGCTAGTGATCGAAGGAGATTACGAACCAGGTCCTACGATGACTTTTATGGGTTCGGGTAGAAGACAAGGGGGCCCTGTGATACGTTCCATCGGTGGTAACTCCATAAGATTGAGTGGAGTGGATTTGAAAGAGGGAACAACAGTGGTCATACCGGATGCATTCGCGATAGTTAATGCAGGATCCGGTGAATTCCGTGTATCTAAGATAGAAGTTCAAGGAGACACAAGCGAATACATGCGAGTCTACTTACACGGTGATCCCTACGCACCGGCGGGAGATTACGGTCTGCCGTTTAACACTGATAATACTAACATATCGTATTACGACGGAACAGACTCGCTTGATAAATCATCCGATGGTTGGATCATAGGTCCCGGGTTTGGCTACGACGAAAACACGAACCTGATATATGGTAAAAGCGTCGATACTACCACCGCTACGAGAACCGCAGGATATCCCGGTGCCGAATACAATCAATGGATGTACAACGAGAACGCCAACAACGTTGCCGAAAACGGTATATCCAATTTCGTCTGGGTGGAGATAGCGTATGTGATACCGGAGGATGCAGAGTTTCCAGAAGAGGGAATAACCGTCGACTCCACCATCACCATCCACCTGTCGAGCGTGTGATATCCGGATGAAAAATAATGGAGAATCTGCACTCTCTTTAAATACGTGTATAACCCTTATACTACCATGTCAAAAGCTACCGGGGACACCGCAGGAGATTCAATATGTACGAACAGATTTTGAAGATCTTCGAGGATGCAGATCCCATACGAGAACCGATAAAAGAGCTGAGAGGTTCCATCAAGATATCGAAAAAAAGTGGATACAGGATGTGGTAGATATGGAAGATTGGCTAGAGTGGTAAGATGAATAGTTATTAACCCGATTCATCCTTTATATTCTCCTCTAAAGGTCGGGTTATACAAGGAAAAGATACCGCTACAAGTTCTGCATGGATACCACTCGTACTTTGAGGGAGTTTCTTCAAATCAAGGATAAAACCACTCAACTTCTACAACCAACCGCATATGAACTCCATACTTCATATAGGGAGATAAAACATACGTTCTTCTTGGAGAGGGGATAACTTAATCACCATCCCCCTGTCGAGCGTGTATGAGAACGGATCATGGTTCTTCTTTATTGATGTGATCTTCGATGAGCCTTTCGATGGATCCCGCCAGCCGGGTCAGTGCGGTTGTTGATTGGGTCAGCTGCTCCCTTGTCGCCTGCGATTCCTTCTGCCACCTGTCCATGTTCGAGTTCATGGAGACCAACACGTCGGAGATCATGTGGTATTTATCGTCCAGCCTATCGAAACACTCGACCGTATCCTCCCTGAATGCTCTGGTCTCCTCATGAACCTTCCTGGTCTCCCCGATGTTTTGTTCCACTTTCTCGCCGACCTTCCTGGTCTCTTCATGAACCGTCCCGGTCTCCTCAATATTCCGCTCCACATTCTCGCCGACCTTTTTGGTTTCCTCGATGCCTTTCTGAAGACACTTTCTGGCGGTTTCAAATATCGCGAATCCGTAGAACATTTCCGAGGCCAGGTCTCCGAATTTAACCGTGAAGTGTTCGAATTCGCCGGTGGCTTCGGACCATTCAACGTCAATATTTTCAACATCCATGCCGATCTCGTGGATGTCTATGGCCTTCAGAAGAGCATCCAAAACATTCCGATCACCCTCGCATACCATATGGACAGTCAAGTCAGGCCTATTCTCCACGTATCCTGTGATGCCCGCCTTCTGTCCGAGCCGCAGAACCGTGGCACGGTATCCCATCTCATACACATCGCCGGAGACGATTATCGTCGCACGCTGCATGGTCGCCCAACCGGCCAGTACATATTTATGTTTTTCCAGCTTTTTATCGCTTACGGAACTCGAAGTTTTTACGACATAATTGCGTTCATCCGCAGCACGTTGTTATACCTCAATATGTGGAATCGGTTTAAATTGCGTGGCATGTGTTCATTACGAATTTCATGAGTTATGCATCGAGCGTTTTCAAAAGAAAACCGAGAGACACAAGGATGTTAATCCTGCATGTCTTCCTTTCTCGACAAGTGCAATATCGAATCCCCGTTCCGTAGGGCCAAGGATATTTTTACGACATACGGATTTGCCGCTTCCAACATGATGTTATCATTAGAGTGATAACGCTATAAAATTATTAACACGGGTTAATGTGTATTCCGAATACAACATGGGGATGCACGAACCAAATGGGAACAAAGTTGCAGAAAACAGTTTATCCAACTTCGTCTAGATTGAGATCGCCTATATAATTTAACCCGATGCCAGGGAAACCTCCGTCGATGCGGACATCATATTCCACTTCAAGAGTTTGTAATCAAAAGATATATAATCTATGTTGGGGATGTGTTTTTAAACCGAGGTGCCACACCTGTCAAAAAAAGAAACCATTATATGTCCAGTATGTGACACAAAGATTCCTGGAGACTCAGATGAATGTCCCGAATGCGGATTAGACAGGATAATAATAGAATTAGAGGAAACAGAGGATGACGACTTTGGCGACCTAGACAATCTGATGCAGGGGATAGAAGAAAACATCGACGGCATCGACGACGACGAGATAGTCGAAAGCATGTTCGATTCTATGAAAGAAGCGGGTGCGGCGGAAGAGATAGATGACGAAGAATTTGAAGCTGAGTTAGATGCTTTGGAAAAGGAACTGGGATTCGAAGATGAAGAAGCCTTCGTATTCGAATGTCCGGTTTGTGGTTCTGAAGTTGGAGAGGAATTGAACGAATGCCCGGTTTGCGGTGCAATTTTTGAAGAAGACTCGGATATTTTAGAAGTTGACATAAAGGAAATACCAGCAAAGGAAGAGGATTTTTTAAAAGAGATAGAACAGCTTGAAGCCGACGAAATAACCGTACCGACCGTTGAAGAAGATATCGACAAAGAAAAAGAATATGAAGAAGATATCGACAAAGAAAAAGAATATGAAGAAGTAATTACGGATGCAAAAGAAGAGTTGATCAGCTTACGAGATATACCGATCTCCGAAGATGTTGTTCGGCAGCATATAAGAGAGGCTACACAGGCTAAAAATAAAGGAGATATCGATACTGCCATACGACTGGGTATAGAAGCGATCGAAGTCAGCGAGAAGTTGAAAGAATTCGTTGATAATACACAAACACTTAAAGCCGAGATATTTAAGCTTAAGAAAAATAAGATACCACATAATGAATTTATATCCGAGATCAATGTTGCTAAGAAAAGTGTAGAGCATGGCTTTTTCAAAAAAGGCTTTTCAAAAATGGGAGATGTTGAAAAAGATATAAGAAAAAAATTCGAAAATTACGAAGCCCAAAAAGAGAAAAAACGGGATCTAGATGTTGTAGTATCCGAATTAAATGAGCTACTACAAATAGCAAAAGAGATGGGATTAACGTTAAAAGACGAGAGGCAGATGATTTCTCAAGCTCTTGCTGCTTCAAGAAAGGGAGACATAGAAAAGGCACATTATTGGCTCTCTAAAGCAAGGGACGATTCCTTTTCTAAATTGGAGGACCATATACAGAAAGATATCAAGGAACTCGAGATAAGATTGATGAGCTATGATGGAAGCAAAAAGGACGAATTCGAAGATCGCCTTTTAAATGCAAGGAAGGCCAAAGTGGATGGATCATATAGAAAATCCATGGAAGAGATAAATATTGTAAAGAAAGTACTACAAGAAAAATCCGTACCTTCTTCGAACAAAGAATTCGAAATACTGGAGAACCTTTTACGTAGTGCTAAAGCCATCGGGATCGATTGTAGCGAAAGTGAGACTCTATTATCTGAAGCTAAGACTGAATATGAATTGGGTGATAAACGAAAAAGCGAGATCAAGCTAGCCAAAAGTAGAGATATACTGATCAGGAGTATACCATCCAATATACAGCGTGCTATGAAGGAGGGATTAAATAATCTTGATGAAGCTAAAAAATCCGGTAAAGACATATCTAAACCGGTGACTCATCTTAAACAAGCTAATCTGATGGTAAAACGCAGAGATTATCTCAAGGCTCTTAAACACATAGGTGTATTTTTTAGTTTAATGGATAAGATACTAGAGGAACGTGATGCAAAACAAGAAAAACCAACTAAACAGATGGATCTAGTTAGAACAACTCAACAGAAACCAAAGGAAAAAACTACACACACTATCAAGAAAGTAAATACGGTGCAAAAAGCGGAGAAGAAACTGCCGAGTAAATTAGATAATGCATGTACGTACCTTTTGCTCGAAAAAAAATCTAATGACGCCTTTTCATTATTTAAAAGAACCATGAAAATCGGTTTGAATGGTATTTGCGTGACACGGCAGTATCCCGATAAATTGAAATCAAGATATGGTTTAGAAGAAGTACCGATAATATGGCTTTCTAATATTGATCAAAAAAATGCTTACAAACCCAAAAATTTGGAGAAACTAAGTCTTGAATTGGAGCTTTTCCTTGCCGAAGGAAGCGGCGTTATACTTTTAGAGGGTTTAGAATATCTTATCTCTAACAACGACTTCAGAACCGTTTTCCACCTCATACAATCTTTGAAAGACCTGGTAGCTGTAACTGATTCTATTTTGATACTCTCCGCAAGTCCTCTCACTCTCGAGAAGAACCAAATAGAATTACTCGAGAAAGAAGTTGATGACACATTTAGGTTGTGATGTGTCACTTCACTATCTTTCTAACGAATACCTGGACGATGTCACCGTCGGATAAGTTTAGAGCTTCGGTTTCCACATCGGGGATGTTTATCTTTCCGTTTTCGACTTTAGATTTGAAAATTCCCGTGCTGTATATTCCCTCTTTTATCTTATTAGCCGTTTTATCTTCCAGTTCAGCTATCAATGCCGGAATGTCTTTCTTGTCTATAGATTCTATTATTTCCTTTATCTTCATGCATATCACACTATACATACGGCTTTAACCCTTTAAAAATCTATTTGTAACGTGTCCGACACACCGGAACGTCAATGTCATCTGTCTTTCATGAAAATTCCGACTCTACACTCCATAAACTATATAAACAACCTCAGTATCGACGGCAAAAACGTGATTACAATGAGCAAGAAAAAACAAGATATAATACGGCGGATCGACGAGATCATCGCAGAGATCGAAAGGGCATGATAGAGTTAATACCTTCCTCTTTTAATTATAATGGCAAGTAACCATACACCTATTAAAACTGAAACTATGAATATGTAGGGACCAAACAACGGCTGTTCCGTAGAAAGAACTATCAAAGCAGATCCGATTATTATTGCCGCAGTGATTATGGTGAAACTTATCCGATTCGATATCAATTCTAAGGTATTTTCCATCTCACGTAAACCTTTATGTTCTATTGATACAGCGAAGTCCCTATCTTCAAAACCTTCGAGTATCTTGTTGAGCTTATGAGGTAGTTCCGTACCGAGTTTATGGTAACCTTGTAAAGTCGATACGAGTTTTTTAGCCTGTGCCTTGGGCCCGTATCTGTTTTGCATTACTTCCTTGATCACCGGTGAAGAGTTTTGGAAAAAACCGAATCCGGGATAAAGTTCGGCACATACGCCTTCTGTTTCTATCAATGCACGCTCCATAAGTATGAAGTTAGGGGGTAAGACGATGTTATGTTTTATAGCGATGTTAATTATCTCCTCGTTGGCTCCCTCTTTGAATAAGACGTTGGATTTCCGCTTGTATAATTCAAGTAGATTTTCAATATCCCATTCAAGCTGTTCTCTGTCAAAATCATCTTTGGTTATACCAATATCCAAGAGTATCTCGGTAACTTCTTTAGTGTCCCCTTTGGCCAATGCCAGGAACATATCGATTATTTTTTCCCTACGGGATGGAGGTAACCAGCCAATAGCTCCGAAATCAAATAAAACGATCTCTTTGGTATCCGTATAGTATATATTGCCGGGAGATGGATCCGCATGAAAGATCCCGTGTACCAAAAATTGCCTTAACATACATTGAGCGAATTTTGTTGCAAGATCCTTTTTCGTCTCATCCGGAACATTTCTGTCCATGGCATGTCTAAGACTTTTTCCCTCGATATGTTCTAAGATCAATATTTTAGTGGTCACATAATCCCAATATACCTTTGGTACGATCACGTCCGGATCGTCGGCAAAGGCATCGTAAAACCGTTGAGCGTTACGGGCTTCGATGGTGTAATCCAACTCCTTTTTTAACATTTTTCTGAACTCTTCCACCGTCTCACTTGGATTATACATTTCACTCTCGGGGATCAGATCTTCGATCAAAGTTGCGATACGACCTATAAGCTCCATATCTGCAGCTACTCTTGCTCTGATGTCGGGTCTCTGAACCTTTACCACGACTTCCTCTCCCGTTTTCAAGCGCGCTTCGTGAACTTGACCGATCGAAGCTGCTGCCAGAGGTGTGTTATAGAATTCTTCAAAGATATCATAAAGTTTGCAACCGAGTTCTTCTTCTATTATCTCTCTGGATTTTTTCGATGAAAAGGGGGTAGCTTCTTCATACAACTTTCGAAGTTCATCAGCAAATTCAATGGGTACCAGGTCAGGTCTTAATGATAGAAATTGGCCTAACTTGATGAAGGTGGGTCCCAGATCTTCCAAAAGAAAGCGTAGTTCTTCAACATCCACATCTTTTGTTCTCCTTTCTATACTGTCTTCCATCCTCTTTCTGGAGACGAAGCTCATCAGTCCGATCTCTCTGACAAAATCAACGAGACCGTGTTTCAGAAGAATTTTTGTGATCTCCCTTATCCTCTCTATCCTACCGATTTTTTTCATTTCATTATATAGTACGCTTTCTTACCTTTTATATTTTTCACCTTTTTTTAGAGGAAAAGTATTTATAGCAAACCTTCATGCACCGCACACAGAAGTGAACCGAAGGGGTTTTTATTTTCTCCTCCTCAAATTTATTACCCCCTTCGGTCACTTACTCTTTCACTCTAAAATTTTATATACGTTATGGTAATAACTGAACGGGTGAGACGATGAATACACCTGAACCCTTCAAAATAAAGATGGTTGAGCGATTGAATGTTCTTACCAAAGTCGAGCGGAAGAAGAAGTTGACCGATAAAGGATATAACGTATTTAAACTAAGATCTCGTGATGTATTTATAGATCTACTCACAGATTCCGGAACTACGGCGATGAGTGACGAACAGTGGGGTGCTATGTTCGAAACGGAACAGGCCTATGCCGGGAGTAATTCATACTACAAAGTTAAAGAGGCTGTGTCTGACATCTTCGGTTTTGATAAATTCGTTATGGTACATCAGGGACGAGCTGCAGAAAACATCCTTTTTTCTCAACTCGTTTCGGAAGGTGATTTTGTTCCGAACAATATGCATTTCGATACGACCAAGGGGAACGTATTACACAAAGGCGGCACTCCGGTCGACCTTGTTATCGACGATGCTTACAATACCGGAAAAGAGGTTGATTTTAAAGGTAATATGGATATCGATAAGCTGCGAAAATTTATCGATGAAAAAGGCAGCGAAAAGATCCCTGTGATCATGTTGACGGTCACGAACAATACTGCAGGCGGACAACCGGTATCCATGGAGAACATTAGAAAGGTAAAAGAAATAGCAAAAGAACACAAAATACCATTTTTCTTAGATGCCTGTCGGTTCGCAGAAAATGCTTACTTTATCAAAAAGAGAGAAAGGGGGTATATGGATACATCTATATCTGAAATCGTCAAGGAGATGTTTTCGTATGCAGAAGGTTTTACTTTTTCCGCCAAGAAGGATGGTATGTCCAACATAGGCGGTATGATCGGCCTTAGGGATGAGAAACTGCATCAGCGGTGTACCGAGTTGGGGATCATCATAGAAGGATATCCTACCTACGGAGGGATGGCCTGTCGAGAGTTAGCGGCCATTGCAAAGGGACTCTACGAGTCAACAAGGGTTGAGTATCTCGAATATAGGATCGGGCAGGTGGAGTATCTCGCGGGACTCTTACGTGAAGCCGGAGTTCCACTGGTAGAACCCCCGGGCGGTCACGCGGTGTTCATAGATGCAAGACGATTTTTACCACATATTCCTCCCGAACAATTCCCCGCCCAGGCTCTTACGGCGGAACTGTATATCGATTCCGGTGTACGCGGTGTTGAGTTGGGAACATGCGCCTTCGGAGAGACCGATGAAAACGGAAATGTAATTCCTGCACCTTTTGACAATATGCGATTAGCTATTCCCCGTAGAGTATATACATTGAATCATCTGAAGTACGTCGCAGAATCGGTTATCGCCCTTTATGAGCGGAGAGACGATATCTCCGGTTTGGAGAGAACATACTCTCCGGAAATATTGGGTCATTTTATGTCGGAATTTAAACCAGTTTGAGAGGTGCACCAAATCATATATATAACTCGAAGCTGTATATGGTATTCGAGGCATTTAAATGTATCAAAAGAAACTCACGATCTGTATATCCATATTGGTGATGTTTAGCTGTATAGTCCCCTTAATAGCATCGGGACAACAGGAACTAACACCACCTAGGAATTTGAACGCCGAAGGTTTCGATGGTTATATAGACCTGGATTGGCGCCCTCCGGCCGTCGGAAGCGACAGGGTGGATAGCTACAATATATATCGAAGTCTCAGTTCCGGTAATCAGGAATATTATACCAGTGTTGATAGGTATACTCAATCGTTTAGAGATGAAGATGTTATCAATGGTAGAACCTATCACTATTGGGTGACGGCCGGATACGATACGACACGGGAGACCGACTTTTCCAACGAGGCAAGCGCTACACCGCTGGGAGCTACAATGCCCACGGAACCCAGGGAATTGGATGCCTACCCGGGAGATGCCTTTGTGGAATTAGAATGGAAACGCCCGGAAGACGATGGTAATTCTGCCATAAAGAATTACATCATTTACAGAGGGACTACAACAGGGAATATGCAGGAAACTTACACCATCGGTACAGTCACGGAATTCACGGACACCGATGTTACGAACGGTATAGAATATTATTATGGTGTAGTAGCCAGAAACGATGTGGGAGATAGTGACATGTCTAATATCGAATCCGCTATGCCCATGGAAGGTATTTCTACTCCAAGCTCACCTAGGAACTTGAAGGTTCTTTCCGGAAACAGTTTTGTTGAACTATACTGGGATCCGCCACAGGACGACGGTGGCTCGGCGATCCAGAATTACAAGATAGAGAGAACCGACGGGATGCAAAGGGTCTTCACCACGGGAGACGATACCACATTTTATCATGACGAAACAGTGACCAATGGAATATCATATGTTTATCGTGTAAGTGCTATCAACGCCGCAGGTGAAGGTCTTATCTCCGGAGAGGCAACTGCGACACCTACATCGATAGATATTCCTCCATCGGTAGGCGACCTTCAGGCTGAGGCACATTCGAACCGGATCGAACTAACTTGGTCCGCCCTTGAAACCGATCTGGAGATAACATCTTACAACGTGTACCGTGGTCCTAACGCCAACGATTTGATTTATCTAACGAATACGGAGAATACGGAATTAACAGATACTGATGTAGAATCGGAAACTACATATTATTACATGGTCAGAGCTGTATCGGAAGATGATAAGTTAGGTTTAGAATCGAACATAGATACCGCCACCATATACGAAGCACAACCTCCGGCCGAGGAAACGGAAAACGGTTCCGGCTTGTTCATATTCGGCATAATCGGTCTTTTGATTATCTTGGTAGTAGTGATAATAGCTTTAGTGTTACTGTTGAAGAAAAAACAACAGCCGAAGGAACCGACGAACCAGCCTAAATATCGGCAAGTCAAAGATGAGCGATCACCTCCGACGACGGAAAAACAATCTAGTCAATCATACGACGAGTGGTAAAACCCCTTTCCTTTTTTACAATATTTTCGGTTCTATGATGATATCGGTTTTAAGGCTTCTGGATATCAAACAATTATCCTTGGCTAGTTCCAGGGCTCTGAGTGTTTTCTTATCGGGACAATCGATCTTGATACTTGGGTATATGTATACTTTAGTGAAAACTTTGCCTTCCTCGCCATCTTCGATGATTCCTTTTGCGGTCAGAGAAAAATCATCGACTTCTAATCTCATCTTATCGCATATCTCTTTGACAGTGATAGAATAACACATGGCCAAAGAAGCAACAAAGGCATCCTCCGGGTTCAAGGTACCGTCTTTTCCGCCAAACTCCGAAGGCTTGTCGAATGTAGACGTGAATCCTTTTTCGGTAGAGATAGTTCCGTGATATTCGTCCTCTGGAGTCCATCGAATTTTAGAAGTATACTGATATGTCATGTTTTTAGTATACAAAGAGGGAATAAAAGATTTTACCTGATTATAGTCAATGACTTAACTTTTTGAACCTTAACATGGTCATTGACTAACAGTGGAGCCCGGAACTTAGTTTAAAAAGTTACGTGTTCCGCTATATCTCCGCAAAACTACTTATAACCAGTTATAGATATATAGTTGATGGCAGGACATAAACGAGGTAGACGAAGAGGTAAAAGACGGGTCGGATGGACGCCTTTTGAGACTTCATTCTGTCCCAGGGACGGTGCCGAGATGGAGGTTAGATTACGGGTGGAAGAGGTGGAAACACTACGACTGGTAGACCTGTTAAATCTAACTCAAGAAGAAGCCGCAGCAGAGATGGGGGTTTCCCGTAAAACATTCTGGAACGACTTGAAATCGGCTAGAAAAAAGGTGGCCGAAGCCCTTACACAGGGTAAAAGAATAAAGATAGAGGGCGGCAGTTATACCCTCAAGTGATCATCCGTAGATATATTCTACCGCAGATAGCACACTTTTTCGTACGTTCTCAGGAGTAAATTCTTCCAGATGTCCAGGTACCTTTGCTATATGTATGCCCTGTTCTTCGAGATATTTCATCGCCGGTATAACCTTGTCTTTGAATTCCTTCAATCTAGAGCGTATCTTATCCTCGGTATCGTCGGATCGTAGGATGACATCCACACCGCATAACTCACACTTTCCATCCGGAGGTGGTGCGTAAATAAGATGATATACCTTTCCGCATTCGGGACATATTCTCCGGTTTACTGTCCGTTCAACGATCATATCGTCTTCATTTTCGACCCACAGAATGAAATCTACCTTCGAGTTCTTATCTTCGAGTAATTCCATAAGGAATTTTGCCTGGTCAACGGTCCTTGGATATCCGTCCAGTACCTGGTTACGATGATCCTTACGTTTGAAAAAGGCCTTGAAGAGTTGGTTAGTTATAAAATCGGGAACGAACAATCCCTTATCGACGAAGTACTTTGCCTTCATACCCAGGATGATATCCGGATCGTCTGTTCCTAGCTCCTCAGCGATCTCTTCATCAGGGATGAATGATTCTCCATCCCAGAATTTATCCAAGTCTCCATCATATCCGAATTCGTTGAATTTACCAAGGTAAGAACGGAAGATGTTACCAGTGGATAACTGCTCAAGTTCGAATTCCTCAACAAGAACGTCGATCCTGGGCTGCTTTCCGGCGCCGCTCTTGCCGGTCACAATGATGTTCGTTACTTTCTCAGGTATATTGTCGTACATTGTAATCAAAAGTGGTAACGATGGGATGTATATAAGAGTGTGCCAACGAATATTTAGGCCGGCCGAAACCTTTATTAGTGATATAACTTTTATAGCCCTATATGAACAGAGAAACCCGCGAGGAATATCTCGAGACCATCTACAAGATCTCAGGTGGTTCAACGGAAAAAACAGTCAAAACAGGCGAGATATCTAAAGAGATGAATTTAGCCCCGCCTTCTGTTACTGAGATATTACCGCTTTTAGAAGAGGAGGGGTTTCTCGTTTACAAACCGTATTACGGAGTTAAACTTACTTCAAAGGGACTGGACATGGGCATGCACATCGTACGCACCCATCGTGTTCTGGAAGTGTTCCTTGACGAGTATTTTGATCTCGATGTAGAAGATATGCATGACAAAGCGTGTCAGATGGAACATATCTTCGATAAGGAAATGATAGATGAGATGTGCAAACGGTTGGGCGCACCGACTAGATGTCCTCATGGCAATGATATCCCTGTTTGCGATAATGAAAAATGTCCTATAGAGGAGGGTGTAGAATGATACCTTACTGGCTTCTAGTAACACTTATCGGCCTGGCAGCCGGTGTTTTAGGTACGCTTAGCGGCGGAATAGCTGTGATCATAGTGAAAAAAATAAAAAACAAGTTGTTGAGCTTACTTCTGGGTGTATCTGCAGGGATAATGGCGGCCATAAGTTTTCTAGACTTAATACCGGAAGCCATCCAAGAAGGAACCATATACACTGCTATGATAGGCATATTACTAGGTATGGCGATAATCGGTATTCTCGATTTGAAATTCCCACACAGGCACTTTTCCATGACAAAGGATGGATGTGGAAAGTACAATAAACATCTGAAAACAGGTATACTACTCAGTATAGGTATCGCTCTGCATAATCTCCCGGAGGGTGTAGCAATCGGCGCTAGCTTCATGGTTACTTTCCAAATAGGTTTACTATTGTCGATCTTGATAGCGATACACAATATCCCGGAAGGGATGGCTGTAGCCGCTGCCATGTGCGTAGGCGGTGTAAGATCTAAAAAAGTTCTACTGATAACAGCACTAGCCGGTGTGCCTATGGGAATAGGGGCGTTCATCGGTGTTGCCTTAGGAGGAGTATCTCCTTGGGCACTATCTGTAAGTTTAGGATTCGCCGCCGGAGCCATGCTATACATAGTATTCGATGAACTCATTCCCGATGCACATCGAAAGGCCGAAGGTCATTCCGCAATAATGGGCATATTAGCAGGTATATTGATAGGTATATTCTTCATCGAATTACTGCACTAAAATGAAAAGATTGGAAATATTTTAATACAAATACCGATTTCAACCCAATAGTGATTAAAAATGGAAATAGCTGGCTACGGATTGGATGAAAATTTACCATATCTCGGGTTCAGTATATGGAATATAATACTCTTTGCGGTAACCCTATTTGTGGGTACAATACTTGTAAAGATGGTATCGAGAACCATTAAGAAGACTATGGTTAGAGCGAAAATGAAGAAGATCCTAACGGAATTTATCACACGGGGACTAAGAATAGTACTCTATATCTTCGTGATAGGTATCGCATTGTCCTTCATCGGTGTTAATGTTGGCGCAGCACTTGTCAGCGTATCTATCGTACTTGGATTAGTACTCGGGTTTGCCTTGGGAGATACTCTCAGCAATATAGCAGCCGGTGTGATGATAGCCGTTACACGACCGTTCAAAGCCGGCAATTATGTAAATATAAATGACGAAGAAGGGGTCATAAAAACAGTGGGAATCAGTGTTACAGAACTGGACACTCGGGATAATAAACGCATAATCATACCCAATAAACAGGTTTGGGATAACAATATCATAAATTACACACATAACGATACTAGGAGGATCGACCTCGAAACAGGTGTCGGATACGATGACGATCTTGATCTTGCCATTAAGACTTCATTGAAAACTCTTAGAAAACATCCAAAAGTGTTGAAAGACCCTGAGCCTCAAGCCAAGGTTAAATCCATGGACGACTCAGCCGTTACACTGGTGGTTAGACCATGGGTAAAGACGGATGATTACTGGGATGTGTTCTTCGAACTGCAGAAGGCATTGAAAGAGGCTTACGACGAAGCAGGATTGAATATACCCTACCCACAGATGGACGTGCATATGCACAAGTGAAACTGTTTGTAATGTACGGAACGGTGGTAGGTAACCCTGCCACCCGCTTTTTTCTTTTTATATGAGAATACATGGTATGACTGAGATCAAGTTAATAAGAACGCTATGGTGCATTAGTAATACATACGTAGTATTGTGGTAACATGCCAAGAGGAGACGGATCAGGACCAGACTGCTTTGGCCCCATGACTGGAAGAGCACTAGGTTACTGTGCAGGACATTCTAGTCCCGGGTTCACCAAAGGTAGAGGTATGGGTCGTGGATATGGAAGAGGATTCGGACGAGGTTCCCGTGGTGCAAGATTCCGGGGATGCTCAGTTCCAATACGTCCGATGGTATATGATGATTCATACTATGAACCACGATACGAATATTCCCAAGAAGAAGAAATAGAAGATCTAAAGCGTTATGCCGAGGATCTAAAAAAGGAACTGGAGAATATCGAGTCAAGGGTCAAAGAGCTATCTGAAAAAGAATAGATAAAACCCCTTTCCCTTTTTTATTTCTATACTGACACTTTGCGTAATCATTAAATATATCAGGTTAGTGTATCTGATGGTCAAAGAGAGTGCAGCTTCGATGAAATCGCAAGAATTCGTTCCACTCATTCTTGTCCTAGCGTGGAAAAACTTTGTTTTTCCACTAAGTCGCAAATTGTTCTCACAATTTGTCCTAAATCGGAATCAAAGATTCCAAATGGTCGCAAATATTCGTAAACTCATATTTGTCCTCCCGGGGAACATAGTTCCCCGCAGTCGCAAGAATTCGTTCCACTCATTCTTGTCCTAGCGTGGAAAAACTTTGTTTTTCCACTAAGTCGCAAAATGTTTCACATTTTGCTCCCGTAGTGTAGTCCGGCCAATCATTTCGGCCTCTCGAGCCGAGGACTCGGGTTCAAATCCCGGCGGGAGCATTTTTTTCGTTTTAAAAAAATGCGAGCCAGTGGAAAAATTATGTTCAATTTTTGCAACGCGGGAGCATTAACAACTTTCCGGATGGA
>JAFDTZ010000196.1 GCA_019594305.1 Thermoplasmata archaeon | reverse complement strand
TTAAGTATTTTGGTGAACACGGTTCTGTATTGTGTAAATAGGTGAATATTTCATCACCGGATTCAATACTTTTTATTATAACCTCTAGCTCATTTCCATCGAAAACTATAGCAGACACCATGATATTAGTATCTATGAAAAGACGTTTCATTCTGCCCAAACCTCATCCCTAGCTTCTTTTATAGCTTTCTCGATATCCTTTTTGGTGATCTTCTTGGATCTTGCTTCTTTATTGACAGTATCACTTATCTCTTTCAATTTTAGCCCAACCTTTTTTAAGATAACATAATCTCCAATTTCATCCACAGCCATGAAACTGTCTTTATCTATTCCCAATCTCTCTCTGGTTTTAACCGGGAGTGTTATTTGTCCTTTGCTGGTGACTTTGATAACCTTTGTCATTTTACCACAATAAGTAAGAATTCCTTACTATTTAATCCTTTTGTTAAGTTTTCGAATAAACCATCGGGTACCATACGCTGTTCATAATGAAAAACCGACGTCTGTCGCACACGGAATTCTTTGTTTTGTCCTCCCGTAAATTCAATTCATGAATCTTTTTACGACGAAGATTTCGCCGGATCCATGGATTCGATTCCGATTTAGCTGGAATCATATATTCTCCAGGTTGTCGAAACCCATGCACACCCCCCCAACACCGCACATCTATCCCAGAAGATAAGATACACACCGCCGTGTTCAACGAGTACGGATACTACGAGTTCAAATAACCAAAGACTAATATAGTGCAACAAAACCGAATAACTTATATACTTATTCTTTATTATTGCACCTATATGGGAAAAACACGCCTGAGTTTGAATCAAACCGAGATCGAAATATTGAAGATGCTTCCGTGCAGGAAGTTAACGGTATCTGAAGCTTCCGAAGAATTATCAATATCGCTATCCTGGACTTCGGAAGTGACGGATCATCTTGAAATATTGGGTTTACTCACAAAGGAGAGGGTCGGGACTCATACATCCGTATCCATGCCTAAAACCCCTTTAGGAGAATCATTGTCCGTTCTGATCACAGAAGAGCGGATGTTGAACTTGGAAACACTATTGGCTAACTCGGGTCTTCTCGTATTACCATTACTTTTGAAACCGGGTCATACAGTTAAGGAACTGGTCGTAAAAACATCACTATCCGTGAGAACGGTCAAAGGACTTCTCCCTCGATGGAGACGGATGGGTGTCGTTTTACTGGAGAATGGAATATATTACATCAATCCAAAATTCAGAACACTCATAGATTTTCTACAGAGATACAACGAACATCGAAATATAAGTTTCCTGAAGGAAGAGCACCCTGAAGCGATGATAGTTTGGCAGTGGAGAGACGAATTCATGATAGCCGTAGATCATGATATCAAAGATCAAAGATTCTCACCGGCAGCCTTAAGTGCCCTGGATTCCGATCTGTTCCATACAAAGGAATATTTTTACCACGGCAAAGATGAGATATCTCTGGAAGAGGCTCTGGTGCAGGCCCTTTATGTATATCATAGAAACCCCAGGGTTAAACGGTATGTGAGTTCCATGCTAACAAAGGCAAACATCGAAGATACATCGAAATTCGCCAAAAAATATGATATGATGAGAGAAGTAAGTGAGTTGATATGATGGAGAGAAGAAAATTCAAACAAAAAGAACTTTTAGATGTTTTTGAAGTGATCTCGAAAAATATTCAATCG